>DASRZG010000650.1:0-11133 GCA_035686585.1 Phycisphaerae bacterium | reverse complement strand
GCGGCGGAAATGCCGACGGTCTGCTTGGGGCTGACGTCCAGGTACTGGACGTCCTCGCTCAGGACCTCGCTGACCTCGCCCTTTTCGCGCGCGAGCACGTGGCCGCCGCGGATCTTCCGCAGGGCGCGCCCGGCGTCGTCGCGCTCCAGCACGTCCGGCGGGGCCAGGGTGGTCTCGGACTCCTCGTCGGCCCGCAGCCAGGCGATGTCCTCGCCCGCCTTGCCCCGCACAGCCCGGCGGTACGGGGTCACGAGGAACCCGTACTCGTCCACGCCGGCGTACAGGCTCAGCGACGAGATCAGCCCGATGTTGTTGCCCTCGGGGGTCTCGACCGGGCAGATGCGCCCGTAGTGGCTGATGTGCACGTCGCGGACCTCGAAACCCGCGCGCTTGCGGTTGAGCCCGCCCGGGCCCAGCGCGCTGAGCCGGCGCTCGTGCGTGAGCTGGCTGAGCGGGTTGGTCTGGTCCACCACCTGCGACAGCTCCGACCGCCCGAAGAAGAAGTCGATGCTGCTGGAGACCGCCTTGGAGTTGACCAGCTCGGCGATCTTGTTGAGCTCCTCGGGGTCCTTCAGGCTGAGGCGCTCCTGGACCGTCCGGCGGAGCTTCAGGAAGCCCTTGCGCAGCTCGTCGGAGGCCAGCTCGTCGATGGTGCGGAGCCGCCGGTTGCCCAGGTGGTCGATGTCGTCCACCACGCCCTCGCCGGCACGGAGGCGGACGATGTACTTCAGGGCGTTGATCATGTCCTCCGGGCGGAGGACCATCACGGCCTCGTCCACCTCCTGATGGAACTTGCGGTTCAGGCGGAACCGTCCCACCTTGCCCAGGCGGTAGCGGTTCTCGTCGTAGAACTTCTCGGCGAACAGCGTCTTGGCCTTCTCCAGTTGCGGCGGGTTGCCCGGGCGAAGCCGGGTGTAGATCCGCAGCAGGGCCGCGTCGTGGTTTTCGGCCTGGTCTTCGGCCAGGGTGTTCAGGATCAGCGGGTCTTCGGCGTGCGTGATGACCTCGATCTTCTTGGTCAGGCCCGTCTGGATCCGCGTGGCGGCCTCGCCGACCTGCCCGCCGGCGGGGACCAGCTCCTCGCCGCTTTCCGGATCCACGATCGGCGCCACCGCGTACATCGGCGGGCGAATCGCGGACGGGTCGATCTTCTCCGTCTCGTAGAACAGCCGGACCATCGACTCGGTCGTCCCGTATATCTCGTCCATCGCCCGCAGGAAGACCGTGGCGGGGAACTTCGCCGACTGGTCGATGCGGATGCTCAGGGCGTCCTTCTTGGTGACGGCCATTTCGATCCAGCTTCCGCGCTCGGGGATGATGCGGACGCCGTGAAGGGGCCGGTCGGACTCCTGGGACTCGATGGTGAAGTCCACGCCGGGGGAGCGGTGAAGCTGGGAGACGATCACCCGCTCGGCGCCGTTGATGATAAACTCCCCGCCGCCGATCATGATGGGGATGTCGCCGAGGTAGATGGCCTCTTCCAGGACTTCCTTGCGTTCCTTCTGAACCAGCCGGACGCGCACACGGAAAGGCAGCCCGTAGCTCAGGCGGAGCTGGCGGCACTCCTCGGGCGTGTACCGGGGCTCGCCCAGCTCGTACGAGACGTACTCCAACTGCGTCTTGCCGTCGTAGCTGACGATGGGAAACACTTCCCGCAGCAGGCCTTCCAGCCCGGCGGGCTTGCGTTTGCCCTCGCTGACGCCGGCCTGGAGGAAGCGCTCGTAACTGGCCGTCTGGATCTCCACCAGATTCGGCGGCTCGATGGTGTCGCCCACCTTCGAGAAGTTCACGGTCTTTTCCATTCGGAGCATTCTCAGCTACCCTCGATTGGTCCGGTCCGCGCCGGGCCCCGTCCGGGCCGGTCGAACGCGGCGGGTTTGTACGTGGTTGTAGGGAGCGGCATGGGAGGGATAGACATCAAACTGCGCGCGCGCACATCTCCCTGCCGCACGCGGCGGGTTCGGCGAACGTCCCTCGTTGTAGTTCCGTCAATCCTCAGCGCTCCCGGTTCATCACAAGTATAGGCGCACTCAAACGATTTCGACGACCGCACCGGCCTCGGCCAACTGTCTCTTGGCGTCTTCGGCCTCTTCCTTCGGCACGCCCTGCTTGACCGCCTTGGGCGCGCTTTCCACCAGCTCCTTGGCCTCCTTCAGGCCCAGGTTCGTCAGGGCGCGGACCGCCTTGATCACCTTGATCTTCTGATCGCCGACTTCCTTCAACATCACGTCGAAGCTGGTCTGCTCCACGGCCTCCTCGGCGGCGCCCGGGGCGGCCGCGGCGATCACCGCGGCGCCCGCGGCCGGCTCGATCCCGTGGACCTCCTTGAGGTAGTCGCCCAGCTCCACGGCCTGCTTCAGGGTCAGGGCCGCGATCTTCTCGCCCAGGTCCTTGATGGCGGCGTCGAATTCCCTGGGGGCTCCGGCCGCTGCTTGCTCTTCCGTCATCGTCGACTCCTGTCACGTCTGACGCCGACCTGATAGGCGGGGCCGCCGAGGCCCCATTTCATCCCGGCATCCGGGACCAATCCGCAGTCGGCAGGGTGTTTGTCCGTCGTTCTAGGCGGCCTCGCCGCCCTCGGCGCCTTCGCCCTCCTCGCCGCCCTCGGCGAGGGTCTTGAGGGCGCCGCTGATCCGGCCTCCGGGGCCCAGCAGGGCGCCGACCAGGCGCGCGCCGGGCGAACGGGCCAGCATCACGATGCTGCCCAATGCCTCTTCCCGCGTGGGGTATCTGCTGAGCTCCTCCACCCGGTCCGGGCCGAAGACCTCGCCTTCCATCAACGCCCCGCGGACGGTCAGGGAGGGAAGCTCCTTCCGCGCCGCCAGCAGCTCCCGGACCGTCGCCACCACGCCCTCCCCGCCGATCGCCAGCGCGCTGGGGCCGTCCAGCAGCACCGACACGGCGAGCAGGCCCACGTCCTCCATCGCCTGCCGGGCGACGGAGTTCTTGACCACACTTACACGGATGTCCTTGGCTCGCAGCGTGTTGCGGAGCTTGTTGGTCTCCGTCCCCGCCACGCCCGACAGCGAGAAGACCACCAGCGAGTCCACGCCCTGCAGCCGACCGGCCAGTTCCTTACGAAGCAATGCCTTCACGGGTTTGCTCATTGTCGCACCTTATTCCACCGCCAAGGCGACCCCGGGGGTCATCGTCGCCGACAGGCATGCCTTCTTGATGTACTGGCCCTTCACCGTCGCCGGCTTGACCGACCGCAGACGGGACAGGAACGCCTCGACGTTCTCGGCGAGCTTGTCCTCCTCGAAGCTCAGCTTGCCCACCGGCAGATGGATGTTCCCGCCGTCGTCGTTGCGGTACTGCACCTTGCCGGCGGCGTTCTCGGCCACCGCGGTGACGACGTCCTCGACCACCGTCCCGGCCTTGGGCGAGGGCATCTTGCCCTGCGGGCCCAGCACCCTGCCCAGCCGGGAGACGCTCCGCATCATCGACGGCGTGGCCACCGCCACGTCGAAGTCCGTCCACCCGTCCTGGATCTTCTTGATCAGCTCGTCCCCGCCGGCTTCGACCGCGCCGGCCTCCTTGGCCGCGGCCACCTGGGCGTCCTCGCAGAACGCCACCACCTTCTTGGTCTTGCCGATGCCGTGGGGAAGCGAGATGGACCCGCGGATCTGCTGTTCCGCCTGGCGGGGGTCAATCCCCAGCCAGATCGCCAACTCCACCGTCTGGTCGAACTTCGCCGGCTTGCACTGCTTGAGGAACCTGACGCCGTCCCGAACCGGCACCGGGGCGGAAGGAAACTTTCCCAAGTCCTCCCGATACCGCTTCCCGTAAGACCGTCTGCCCATCTGTCTGCTCCTTCGCGCCCCTGCCCTGGGGGGCTTCCACTGGTTCGGCGGGCCCGTGGTCAGGCCCTTCCGTCATGCGCCCGCGGCGCCGGCGGTCAGTCCACCACCGTCACGCCCATGCTGCGGGCGGTGCCTTCCACCTGCTTCATGGCCGCTTCGACGTCGTCGGTGTTGAGGTCTTCCAGCTTGGTCTGGGCGATCTGGCGGACCTGCTCCCGCGTCACCTGCCCGACCTTCTCCCGGTTCGGGACGCCCGAGCCCTGCGCGATCCCCGCCGCCTGCTTCAGCAGCACCGCCGCCGGGGGGCTCTTGACGATGAAGGTGAACGTCCGGTCGGCGTAGACGGTGATCTCCGCCGGCACGATCATCCCGTTCATGTCCCGCGTCTGGTCGTTGAACTGGGAGACGAACTGCCCGATGTTGACGTTGTGCTGGCCCAACGCGGGCCCGATCGGCGGCGCGGGGGTCGCCTGTCCGCCGGGGGCCTGCACCTTGATCTTCGCTATCACTTCCTTGGCCATCTCCGCCTCGCCAACCACCGAAACCCGAAGCCCGCCGCCTCAGCGCGATGCCCGGGTCGGGGCTCCTACGCCTTCTCGATCTGCCAGTACTCCAACTCCACCGGGGTGTCCCGGCCGAAGATGGTCACGATCACCCGCACCAGGCCCTTGTCCGCCAGCAGCTCGTCCACCGGGCCCTCGAAACCCTCGAAGGCGCCCTCGCGGATCTTGACCGGGTCGCCCTTCTTGAACTCCGCCGCCAGCGTGGCGCCCTCCTCGGGGCGCTCCACCTGCATCAGCATCTTGTCCACGTCGGCGGGACCCATCGCCACGGGCTTGCCCGCCGAGCCGACGAAGTCGCCCACCCCGGTGGTTTCCTTGATCAGGAACCAGGCGTCCTCGTCCATCCGGCCGTCCTCGGCCAGCTCCATTTCGATGAAGACGTACCCGGGGTAGAGCTTGCGCTCGACGAACTTCTTCTCGCTGGCCTTGGTTCGGGGCCGGGGACGGCGGTCCTTGGGAACCAGGATGCGCCCGATCTTCTCGTCAAGGCCTTCGATCTTGACTTTGCGTTCCAGGGCGTCGCGGACCTGGTCTTCCTTGTTGGATGCGACGCGAAGAACGTACCATTGCTTGGCCATCTGGGTTGCCTCGGTTCGACGGGTGCGACTCAGTTGGATGCCTCCAGGACGTTGATCTTCTGGAAGAACAGGCTGAACGCCAGGTCGACCGCCCACAGCAGCACCGCCAGCAGCAGCGTGGTGGCGATGACCACCTTGGTGCCGCCGATGACCTCCTTCTTGCTCGACCAAGAGACCTTCTTCATCTCGCCCTCGGTGGCGATCATGAAGTCGGCGCTGCGGGGCCGGTTGACGATCCAGAACATCAGCACCCCGCCGCCGACGAACACGGCCACCGGGACGCCGTAGATCAGCCACAGGCTGTCGCTGACGGGAACGACCTGCTGCCACACGAACCGCCCGATCAGCGCCGCGATCAGCACGCCGCCGACGAAGGTGATCGAGCGGGTGTACTTGCCTTGTCCGCGTTTGTAGATTTCCAGTGCCAAATTCGTTGCCGTCCTGGGCTTCCTGAGCCCGCCCGGCGGCGGTTCAACCCCGGGCCGTCGCGTGCTGTCCGCACCACGGCAGGAGGGACTTGAACCCCCAACCTGCGGTTTTGGAAACCGCTGCTCTGCCAATTGAGCTACTGCCGTAGGGGGCCAATCGAGGCGCGGGGGCCGCGGGGACCGCGCCGGTCGGCGGTCATTTCCTCTTCATCTTATGCAGGGTGTGTTTGCGCTCTCGCGGGCAATACTTCTTCAGCGACAGCTTCTGCACGCCGCCGGCCACGCGAACGTCCGTGCGGTAGTTCAGCGAATCGCACGAATCGCACTGCATCCAGACGTATTCCCGCGCCTTGGACTTGGCCATCGGGCTACTCCAGGATCTTGGTGACCACGCCGGCGCCGATGGTCCGGCCGCCTTCGCGGATGGCGAAGCGAAGCTGCTCTTCCATGGCGATGGCGGTGTTCAGGAGCTGGACCTTGATGGTCACGTTGTCGCCGGGCATGCACATCTCGGCGCCGCCGAGCAGCTCGATCGTCCCGGTCACGTCGGTGGTCCGGAAGTAGAACTGGGGCCGGTAGCCGGTGAAGAACGGCTTGTGCCGGCCGCCTTCCTCCTTCGTCAGGACGTACACCTCGGCCTCGAACACCATGTGCGGCGTGATCGAGCCGGGCTTGGCCAGCACCTGCCCGCGCTCCAGCTCCTTCTTCTCGACGCCCCGCAGCAGCAGGCCCACGTTGTCGCCGGCGATGCCCTCTTCCATGGTCTTGTTGAACATCTCCACGCCGGTGACGGTGGTCTTGCGGGTCTCGCCCAGCCCGACGATCTCCACCTCCTCGCCGATGCGGATTTTGCCGCGCTCGATCCGGCCCGTGCCGACGGTGCCGCGGCCCTTGATGCTGAACACGTCCTCGACGGGCATCAGGAAGGGCTTGTCCACCTCGCGGACGGGCTCCGGGATGGCGGTGTCCAGGGCCTCGATCAGGTCCTGGATGGGCTTGGCGTACGTGGGGTCGTCGGGCGACTCCAGCGCCTTGGTGGCCGAGCCCATGATCACCGGGACGTCGTCGCCGGGGAAATCGTACTTGCTCAGCAGCTCGCGGACCTCCATCTCCACCAGCTCCAGCAGCTCCGGATCGTCGACCAGGTCCACCTTGTTCAGGAACACCACCAGCGCCGGCACGTTCACCTGGCGCGCCAGCAGCACGTGCTCGCGGGTCTGCGGCATGGGGCCGTCGGCGGCCGATACCACCAGGATCGCCCCGTCCATCTGGGCGGCGCCGGTGATCATGTTCTTGACGTAGTCGGCGTGCCCGGGGCAGTCCACGTGCGCGTAATGGCGATTGGCCGATTCGTACTCCACGTGCGCGGTCGCGATGGTCAGGATCTTGGTCGCGTCGCGCCGCCCCTGGGACTCCGACGCCTTGGCGATGTCGTCGTAGGCCTTGTACTTCGCCAAGCCCTGCTTCTCCAGAATCATCGTGATCGCCGCCGTCAGCGTCGTCTTGCCGTGGTCCACGTGGCCGATCGTGCCGACGTTGACGTGGGGCTTGGTGCGTGCAAAGACTTGCTTGGCCATGTCTCGATGCTCCTATCTGCTCTCTTTCTCGGGTCCGTTCCTCTTGCCGCTCTCGCCGGCACCCCTGCTCCCGCCGCAACGAATCGGCGAACCGGGCCCAGCGGAAGATGCTATCGAGCTGCTGATGGGTGTCGAACCCATGACCTCGTCCTTACCAAGGACGCGCTCTACCACTGAGCTACAGCAGCCTAAAAACAAACGGCGGGACAAGGACTTCCGAACGTCTCGCCGTGACGCCTCTACCGCGCACACTGCCCTTACCGGCAGGGCGAACCGGTCACTATACGAGATCGGCCTGGGTTGTCAAAAGAAATTACGTCTTTTCTGCCTCCGCGGTTCCGTCGCGCCGCCGCCAACGAGGCCCGCGCGCGCCCCCCACCACAGCGGGCGATGGGAATCGAACCCACATCATCGGCTTGGAAGGCCGATGCTCTGCCCTTGAGCTACGCCCGCAACTGCCATGCCACCGTCGCGGAATTCTAACCGCCCCTCCCCCGCCGGGCAAGTCCGAACCCGCCCGCGGGGGGCAAACGGGGGCGCACCGGCGACGCCGGCAGCCAAGCCGATTTCCCCGATCGGGACGCCTTCCGGCGTCGCGGGCGCCGCGTGGCCCGGGCCGGCCGACCGGCCGCACAGGGTCGCCTCAAGCGTCCCGGGGATCGGGCGAAGTCTCCGCTGATTGACGTATCTCGTCGAAGAAGGGGGTCCCGCCCGTGCGGACGCAGGCGGCGGCGTAGAGGTACATGGCGGCGGACCAGGTTTGCCAATCTTGTCCGCGGGGTTGGCCATCGCGGGGGTCCAGCCACTCGTTGAACCCGAACGCCACCGGCTGGGCGCGGGCGGGGCGGACCAGGTCGGTCAGCGCCCGCAGCTTGCGGCGGGCGAGGCGGCCCCCGCCGGCGGCGACGATGGCGGCGACGTAGAACGCGCAGATGAACGGCCAGACGCCGCCGTTGTGGTACATCCCGGGCCGGTTGAACCGTTCACAGCGGGGATACCAGTCGGGATCCCCGGGCAGGATGTACGGAAAGAGGTTGGGCGGCAGGTCCAGCGCCAGGTCGCCGCGCTGGCGGAGATGGGTGCACTCGTGCTCGACCCACGCCACCATGGCCCGTGCCCGGGTGGGCGGGGCGATGCCGGTCAGGATGGCCAGGGAGTTTCCCAGCAGGTCGAACCGCTCGCTGCCCAGGACCTTGTAGGACCACAGGGCGTAGTAGGGCTTGTGGCGGACGGTGAGGCCCTCGTGGACGTGCCGGCTCTTGACGTCGGCGGTGATGGTGAAGCGGCGCATCAACTGAAGGAGGCAGTCGGCCTTTTCGTCCAGCCCGAACAGGCGGAGGTAGGCGTAGACGAGGGTGTTGACGTACAGGCCGTAGCCCAGGACCCACTGCTCGTCGCGCCAGTCGCTGGTGGGAAGCTGGGCGACGATGACGCGGTCCTCGGGGCTCTGGTAGTCCATCCAGGTGAGGGCCTTGCGGACGGGGTCGTCGAGGAAGCCGCCCTCGCCGGCGACCTTGCGAAACAGGGCCACCGCCAGCAGGAACAGGGGCGTGGTGTCGCTGGCGCCGCGGTCCTCGCGGTCGTGGGCGAGGGAGGGAATCTGTCCGAGGCGGGACTGGTTGCGGGCGAGGACCTCCAGCACGCGCCGCAGGCGGGCGATGAGCTTGGCGTTGCCCGAGACAAGGATGCCCAGGGCGGAGATCATCAGGTCCCGGGTGTAGGGTTCCGGGTAACCCCAGCCCGCCACCCGCGGCAGGTGGTGGTACGGGCCGTGGGCGTTGTGGAGGAGGACCTGGACGGCGGCCTGTTCCGCCTCGGCCACCGGGTCGCGATTCGGGCGCTTCATTTCATGAAATCCCCAGGCGGTCGCTGATGATCCGGACGAATCTCCGGGCCACGACCCGGTAGTCGAACTGTTCGACGACACGTTGGCGGCCCGCCTCGCCCATGCGCTGGCGCAGCTTGGGGTCGACCATGAGGTCCATCAGGTAGCCGGCGATGTCGTGGACGCTGGCGCGGTAGTCGGCGGTCCGGGGGCGTTTGAAGACCACGCGGTGGCCTTCCTGGTAGCCCTCGTCGGTGCCCAGGATGGTCTCCCTGAGCCGGATCTCCTGCGCCACGCCCGCCAGGAAGGCGGTCTGCTTGTGGACGAGCGTGTCCAGCATGCCCATGGCCTTGATGCCGATGACGGGCTTGCCGCAGGCGTTGGCCTCGACCTGGAGCATGCCGAACCCCTCCAGCCGGGAGGGCGCGGCGTAGATGTCGCAGGCGGCCATCAGGTACGGCATGAAGTTGCGCGAGATCCGGCTGGTGGTGTAGACGACGTTCTTGTCGATGCCCAGGTGGGTGGCCAACTGGAGGTCGGCGAGGTTCTGCTGGGCGGTCCGGGGCTGGGGCCAGACCTTGCAGACGTATTTCCAGTCGGGCGCCTTGGTGTCGATCAGCGCCAGCGCCTGCATGACCTCCTGGGCGCCCTTGCTGGCGGCGTCGCCGCCGACGGTCAGGATCATGATCTGGTCGTCGGAGACCCCCAGCGACTCGCGGATCGTCCTGACCTTCGGGTCGCTGCGGTCCCGCGGGATGAAGACGTCGGTGTCGCAGCCGACGGGCAGGACCTCGAACTTCGTCACGTCCAGGCCGTCGCGGCGGTACACCTCCTTGACCCAGTTGGAGGTGGTCAGGACCAGCGGCAGGGCGTTGAGGATCTCGTGGTAGTTGGCGACGTACCCGTCGGCGACGAACCACGGCACCGCCCGGGCGCCGTACCGATGGGGGTGCAGCACCAGGTGGGGCGTGTGGCCCCAGTAGCCGATGCCGACGACCACGTCCGGCTCGAACCAGCGATAGTACCACTCCTTCTCCTGCGGCGATTCGAACGGGGCGGGATAGGCGTCCACCCCGATCTCTCTCAGTCCCCGGTACAGCAGGTCGCCCTGGGTCGCCAGCCCGCCGGGCGTGGGCGGGTAGTCGTACAGCACAAGGGCCTTCATGGCCGTTCCTCCCACGTTTCGATCCAGCGCCGCGCCGAGGAGGGCGAATCGAAGCACCAGAATGCCTCGCCTGCCCCGGCCGAGCGGGCCTCGAACGTGTCGGGTCCAAACCCGTAGATGTCCGTGATGATCGAACGCTTCCGCCGGAAGACCGCCTCCGGCAGCGAAAGATGCAGGTGAGCGCCAGGGTCGGGACGCGGCAGGTCCCGCCCGCCGTCGTCGTCGTAGGCGAACATCCAGAGCTGGGCGGTGCGGAGGCGTCCGGCCTCCCACAGCGCCGCCACCGCCTTTCCGACCTCCTCGTGGCGGCGGTGGCGAGTGTACTCACCGGCGGGGCTGTGCGTCAAGACCAGGTCGAACGGCCCGCCCCCCAGCAGGGCCCCCACCGCCTGCTGGACGGTCTCGGCGTCCAGCGGATGCTGGTCCGGCCCGTCGTCCAGGTCGCCCATCTGCCCGGCGGCGCCGAGTGCGTCCATGACCCGGGCGAACTTCGGCGCGCGGTCCGGGTCGCCTTGGCGGCACAGCGCAGCCACCGTCCAATGCCACTTCGGGTGCAGGAGGATCATGCCGCCGGCCCAGAGCGTCTCGTCATCGGGATGGGCCACTACCACGGCAGCGACCTGCTCCTCACACCGGGCCAATCTCTCCGCGTCCTGCGGGTCCACACACACTCCCAGCCTTCTCATCGACCGGGCGGGGGGATAAGCTTGACGTGGGAGTGGGCGCCTTCGCCTCGATTCGGGGTCCATGACCCCCCGCACCAACGGCATCTCCGCTTCGCTACGACTTCCGCCGGGGAGGCGACTTGGCGTTCGCACAGGGGCGCCTTGGTTGCTCTCCAAACGGGTGACTGCCTTTGATTGCTTCGACTCTTCGACTCCCGTCCGCGGGAGCGACCGTCACTTCCCGATCCACCGCATCTCCCGCTGCATGTCCATGATGGGCTCGTCCTGGTCGGCGCCGCGGAGGAAGTCGCCGGTGTCGTTCATCCAGGCGAACAGGGCGTCGCACAGGCGCTTCTTGACGGGACGGAGCTCGTCCTTGCCGGCCAGGTTGACGGTCTCGTGCGGGTCGGCCTGGAGGTCGTAGAGCTCCTCCAGCGGGCGCGGGTTCTTGGACGGGGCCAGCCAGAACTCGTTCTGTCGGGTCAGGCCCATGGCCTCGAACTCCTTGACGCTGGGCCGGTCCGGGCGG
>DASRZG010000649.1:0-3218 GCA_035686585.1 Phycisphaerae bacterium | reverse complement strand
CATGCCGGCCCCCCCCAACGGCGCCGCCCTCACTGGACGAGCTGGTTCTCGATGGCGTAGCGGGTCAGGTCGGCGTTGGTCCGCATCCCCATCTTGACCAGGACCCGGGCGCGGTAGGTGCTGATGGTCTTGACCGACAGCGACAACTGCTCGGCGATGTCCGAAACCGTCAGCCCGGAGGCGATCATCCGCATGATCTCGTCCTCCCGGTCCGACAGGTTGGCGTGCAGCGGCATGTCCAACCCGCCCCGGACGCCCCGCACCAGCCGGTCCGCCAGGCTGTCGCTGACATACTTGCCGCCGGACATCACCCGCCGAACCGCCTGGACCAGCTCTTGCGGAGCCGCGTCCTTCGTCAGGTATCCCCAGGCGCCGGCCTTCAGGACCCGCATCGCGTACTGGTCCTCCGGGTGGACGCTCAGCACCAGCACCGGCATCGCCGGATGGGTGCCGCGAACGTCCTTCAGGATCTCCACGCCGCTGCGGCCGGGCATGGTGATGTCCAGCATCAGGATGTCCCACCGACCGTCACGAAGCGCGTGCATCACCTCCGGCGCGTTGCCCGCCTCGCCGCACTCGATGCCGGGAAACGCCTCGGTGAGAATTTCGATCAACCCCCGCCGCACCACCGCGTGGTCGTCGGCGATCAGGATTCTCAGCGCGTCCTGCTGTGCCATAGCATTCCCCTTCATGCCAAAGACCTTGGGTCCGGCGGTACCGGCACCGTCGGTCGGGACAGGTGTCTGTGGGCAGGTTCAGGAATTCCAAGTTGAAATGACTGGTCCATGGCAAATCTTGGTGCAACATGCTGAAGTTCAGGGCCGCGAAAGTCCGCACGGAGCACATCTATGGGCTTCGGCGGATCGCAGCACCCAGCCATCGGTCCACGGACCCTTGAAATGAACCTAACAGATTGTGATTCGCCGCGGTCCGCCTGTCAAGTGGATAGTGTCGTTTTTCAGCCTTCTTTACATTCGCCTCGGGACGGCTCGATGTGACGGGGGAGGAGGGCCGGGATCGCCCGGGCCCCGGCCCGAAGGATGATCGAACGTCAGGAATCCCCTTACGGCGATTGCGGCCTTTTTCCTACACGAGAATCAGACATGCTCCAATGGCGGCGGCGGGGGCGGCAAACCGATAATACTCTAGTCGTGAGGACGGGGCCGGCGCGGCCGACACAGGTTCGAGACTTGCCAGCGGGGGAGGCAGGACACGGCCTTGGCCGCGGCTTCGATCTGCCATCGACACTTGGGCGCACAGACAACCGAGCGTTAAACGCCCGACCTGACGTCTTACCCGGTTGTCGGCCCCTGCGGTGGGGGCGTGTGCCCTTCTCCCGAGCGCCGGTCGCTCTGCCAGAGCGACCGGCGTTCCTATTCTGGGCTCACGCCAACCCTATTATCGAGGGAATTTGATAATTCTTTAGCCTCCGCCGGCGGTTTTTTCGCCGCCTCCGCCGGCTTCAGCTCCTCGCCGGGCCGTGGGCCGGACCGACGGGTCTCGGACGGAATGTTGGGCGCCTTGCCGTACAGCACCCAGATCTTCGTCTCCGCCCCGCCCGTGAACACCCCGCCGGTGCACAGCAGGTCCATGCTTCCGTCGCCGTTGAGGTCGCCGATCGACATCCGCATCAGGGCGGCGTCGTTGGTCCAGACCCTGCCCGTCCGCGTCACGGTCCCCGCCGACCGGTCCAGGACGTAGAACTCCACGTGGCTGCGGTGGGCCGAATAGGGTTTGTCCTTGTTGGCCGGGTCGGAGGCGGAGGCGACGATTTCGATCTTGTCCGAACCGGCGGCGCATCGACCCGAGAAGTTCCAGGCGTAGGGCGAGTGCTCGAACCACCCGTCCTGACCCACGATCCGGTACTTCGCGTGGGTCATCGAGGGCTTGTCGGCGAACCGCAGACCGCCCCGCCCGTCCCGCTGACCGGGGTAGACGCCCCACCCGTACCGGTTGACGGGGAACACGAAGTCCATCACGCCGTCCCCATCCCAGTCGCCCCCGCCGGAGCCCCTCCCGTGGCTGCCGATCTTGTGCAGCATTGCGCCCCGGACGAACGTCGGGTTTTCGCGCGACTTGCCCGTGTTCATCAGCACGCGAACGCCGTCGCTCTGCCAGAACGTGTTGACCACCAGGTCGAAGTGCCCGTCGGCGTTGTAGTCGGCGGGGAACACCTCGAACGTGCCCCCCGACTTGCACCCGCAGGAAACGGAGAAGCCTTCGCTGGTCTCCTGGAGTCTGACCACCTTCGAAGTCGGCCACCGGAAACGTGGCTCGGCCTGGGTGCCGACGTTCTCCAGCAGCAGGATCTCGGCCGCGGCGGTGTCCATGCCGCGATGGCAGCCCAGCAGCACGTCGTTGCGCCCGTCGGCGTTGAAGTCCAGCACCACCGGGTGGCCCACCGCCCGGCGGGTGATGATGGGCTTGCCCTCCGCGTTGACCAGGGCGACCGGCTCGCGAAACAGGCTTTGGGGGTCCAGCGTGCCGGCGGGGGTGTCCGTGGGCTCCTGCCCCAGGCACGCCGAGGCCGCCGCGACCAGGAGAATCCACACGCTCGGATATCGGAGCATCCGGTCCGTTTTCATGGGTCCACTCCTCCTGCCCGTCGATTAGACTGATCCGGTCAGCCATGCCGCACCGCCGAGCAGCAAGCGAATGACCGTCCAACTCCAATCCATCCCGATCGCCGAGGACTTTTTCGGCCCGCGGCAGGACACCGTCCTCACCTGGCTGGGCATGGCCGGCGTGGCGATCAACGCCCGCGGGACCGTCTTGCTGATCGACCCGCTGATTGCTTCCAGTGTACAGGAGGGCCGGCGTGTCTGCGAGTGCGGACGCGGGCTGAGGATCGATCTGCCGGTCGAGGCCCGCGCCGTCCCGGCCGCCGACGCGGTCCTCTACACCCATGCCGACGACGATCACTACGGTCCGCATACCGCCGAGGCGCTGGAGCGCCGACTCCGCCCGGCATTTCTCGCCCCGCCACCCGTCCTGGATCGCCTCCGCGAGATCCCCGTCCCCTCCGAACGGCTGATTCGGGCGGAGGACTTCGCCGTGCATGCGTTCGGGGCCGTCGAGGTGGCCGTCACCCCCGCTCTTCACGACTGGCAGGAGACCGATCCCTGGCAGCGGGGAGACTGCGTCGGTTTCATCGTCCGCACGCCCGACGGCAGCATCTGGCATCCGGGCGACACCCGGCTGATCGACGAGCTGCGGTA
>DASRZG010000648.1:0-9126 GCA_035686585.1 Phycisphaerae bacterium | reverse complement strand
TCGCCCGGAGGGCGCGGGATTCCAGCCCGGGGTGGAAACCCCGGGAATGCAGGACCATATCGCCTGCAAGCCCCGGTAGGGGCGGAAGAGGCCTTCTGTCGCCCCCTGGCGGGGGCTTTCTATTGGGTGGGGGGCCGCACGTACCCGGGGTTTCCACCGCGGGCTGGAATCGCGCCGCCCTGCGGGCCAACGGCACAACGCACTGCGGCCGGCCTCGGCGGATCGGGCGGGTCGCAAGGAATCCACTTCGCCCGGGACGTCTGCCGGCACGGCTGCGGACAACGCAACCGTGGCACCCGGCCTCCCGCCCACCCCCCATCCCCTGCATCGCCTCTTCTTCTTCTGTTTCTACTCAATCCGTATCCCCTGCATCCCCTGCATCCCTGCCATCGCTTCTTCTTCTTCTTCTCAATCCCCGGCCCGGCCAGGGCCGGGCGGTGGACGGGCGGGGGCGGGGGCGTATAATTCCCGGCTGGCCCGCGGAAGGGCCGGTTGTGTTTTCCGGCGGCGGCGCCGGCGGCGGTAGTTGATGACAATGGAGACGGCGACAGTTGAGGTCGGGGCCTCGCCCGGCGGCGGGTCGCGGGACGAGCGGCGGAACTACGTGCTGGGGGTGATCAACGGCTCCTTCGGGGTCCTGGGCTGGTCGTTCGTCGAGCCGAGCCTCGTGCTGACGGCGTTCGTGTTCGAGGTCACCGGCAGCAAGGTGATGGTGGGGGTGCTGGCGACGATGGCGTTCGCTGGGATGTCCTGGCCCCAGCTTTGGTTCAGCCGGCGGATCGAGCACATGCCGCGGAAGAGGCCGTTCTACGTGCAGATGACGGCGGTGCGTGCGGTGTCGCTGGCGCTGATGGCGGCGTCGATGTGGCTGACGGCCGCGACGGGGTCGCGCTGGCCGATCTACGCCTTCCTGGGCGCGTTCTTCCTGTATGGCCTGGGGGACGGCGGGGGCGGGCTGGTGTTCTACGACCTGGTCGGCAGCACCGTCCGGGCGGGCCGGCTGGGGGGGTACTTCGCCCTCCGCAGCCTGCTGGGCGATTCGCTGGCGCTGGCGGGCTCGCTGGTGGTGATCCAGCCGGTGGTGGCGAACGTGAAGTCTCCGTGGTCGTATGCGATCCTGGCGACGGTGGGCCTGGGGCTGCTGAGCGTGGCCTGGGTGGCGATGTGCCTGACGCGGGAGGAGGACGGGGGCGCCCCGCCGGCGGAGCGGCGGTTCTGGCAGACCGTCCGCGAGGCCGCCGGCGTGATGGTCCACGACCGCACCTACCGCGCCCTGATCATCTGCCGGCTGCTGATGCGGTTCACCATGCTCGCGCTGGTGTTCTTCGTGCCGTACGGGGTGGAGAGGCTGGGGATCGTCAAGGCCGGGGGGCTGTTCGTGATGTTCTGGACCGGCAGCCGGCTGGCGGGGGCGCCCGTCTGGGGGCTGGTGGCCGACCGGGCCGGGCCCCGGGCGTGCATGATCGCCAGCGGGGCGCTGTTCGCGGTCAGCCCCGCGTTGGCGATGCTGGCGCCCCATCTGCCCCCGCTGTTCGCCGTGCCGCTGCCGCTGACCGATCTGACCCTGGACGCGACGATGCTGGCCTACCTGCTGGCCCTGTGCGTGTTCGGCATGGCCTTCCGCGGCAACGTGATCGGGATCAACACGCTGCTGATCGAGAGCGCCCCCCCGGCCCGGCGGGCCAGCTACATCGCCTTCCTGAACACCCTCCTGCTGCCCCTGGCGGCCCTGCCGGCGCTGGCGGGCTGGCTGGTCAACGCGGAGCTGATCCACTTCGACGCCGTGTTCGTCGTCGCCGCCGTCAGCGGGGCCGCCTCGGCCGTCGTGGCGACCCGGCTGAAGCAGACGCGGACGGAGAGGGGGCGGACGACGGAGCTCTAGTCAGTCGGGGGAAGCACGAAATCCGGAAAACGAAATCCGAAGCAAATTCGAAACGACAGATATGAAAGAAGAAACAAGAAAGGCCGCGAAACCGCAAGCGTTGCCGGCCAGTCCCGCTCGGATCCGTTGACGTGGGGCCCGTTCCGCATTCGGGGGATTGCGATCGAGACCACCGCGCGTATGGTGGGGGGCATGAATACGACAGCGATCCGATGGGCGGCGTGGCTGGCGGTTCTGGCGGCCGGGGTGCAGGGGGCGTGGGGGCAGACGAGCCGGCCGGTTGCTGGGGCGGGGGAAGGCCGGGAGGTATTGGCGTTCTACTACCCCTGGTACGGCCTGGCGGACGGGGCCAGCGGGACGGGGAAGGTGTTCCACTGGGGCGAGATCGACGCCGCCAGGAAGGACATCTCCCAGAGCAGGCACTATCCGCTGAACGGGGCGTACGATTCGCACGATCCCAGGCTGATCAACCGCCACTGCGGCTGGGCGAAGCAGGCCGGCATCGACGCGTGGATCGTGAGCTGGTGGGGGCACGGGACGTTCTGCGACAAGGCCATGCCCAAGGTCCTCGACGGCTGCGCGCGAAACGGCATGACCGCCTGCATCTATTACGAAACGGTGCCCGGGCCGCAGACGCCCGCCAGCGCCGCGCGCGACGTCGTCCGAGTGCTCGAGCGGTATGGCGGGCACAAGGCGTACCTGAAGGTGGACGGCAAGCCGGTTGTGTTCGTTTATGGCCGCCCGATCGAGCAGATCGGGCTGGCCGGATGGGCGGAGGCCATCCGCCGGGTCCGCCAGGAATACAAGGGCGGGGCCTTCTTCGTGGGCGATTCGATCAGCGCCCGGGCGGCGTTCGTATTCGACGGGATTCACACCTATTGCCCGGCTGGGCACATGCGGGGCATGGAGCTGCCCGCCGCCCTGGAGTGGGCCCGCGGCTCCTGCGCCGAGGGCGTCCGCCTGGCGGACCGGCGCGGGCGGATCGCCACGGCGACCGTCATCCCCGGGTATGACGACACCAAGATCCGCAAGCCGGGCCTCACCGTCGGTCGGCACGAATCCCGCCTGTACGCCGGCCTGTGGGAGGCCGCCATCGCGGCCGATCCGCCGTGGGTGCTGATCACCAGCTTCAACGAGTGGCACGAGGGCAGCGAGATTGAACCGTCCGCCGAGGACGGGCAGACGTATCTGGAACTGACGGCACGGTTTGCCCGGCAGTTCAAGGCCCGCCCCCGGCGGCCCCGCCCGCCGGCGGAGGGGCAAGTCCCCGCCGCCGCGATCGCCCAGCTCCGCGACCGGCTCAAGGGCGTGTCCATCGCCGTCCTGCCCGGGCCGGAGTCGGTCGGGTACTTCTGGCTGCTGGGCGAGGTGGGGGCGCCCATGCGGGCGGTGACCTGGGCCGACGTGGCCGGCGGGACCCTGCGGAAGGCCCCGCCCGACATCCTGCTGCACGCCGGGGGAGAGGACTACCAGCCGACGGTCAAGGCCCCCGGCGACGTGGACGCCGCGTTGGCGGCGTACATGAAATCCGGCGGCTGCATGGTCTTTCTGCCCTCGATGCCCTGGCCGCTCTTCTACGACGCCGACAAGAAGGTGGTGACCGGAGGCCGGCAGTTGGGGCTGCACCTGCGGATGGGCTGGGAGCGCCCGCCGGAGAAGGTCAAGCCGGTCTTCGAGACGGCGGAGGGCCTGCTGCCGTCCGTGCCGCGGAGGTTCGCCTTCCCCGCCGCCGGCGACGTCCGCTGGAGGCCGTTTGACCCCACTGGGGGCCGATACCGGCGCTACGTCAGTCTGATCACGTTGCGCGACGGCGAGGGCGGGGCCCTGGGCGACGCGGCCGTCTATGCCGAGCCCGCCGACGGCGGCAGGCTCCTCTACCTCGCCGCCCCGCTGCTGGAGACCGGGCAGGCCGAGGCCGTCCTGCTTGACGTCTTCACCCGCCTGGCGGATGATTCCCTCCGGCGAGCCGGAAAGGCGGGCGAAGTTCGGATCGACGCGAGGAACTGACATGCACATACCCAGGCACGAAGGCGTGAGGATTCTGCTGGCCGTCTGTGGTCTGCTCAGCGCGCTCACCGCCGCCGCGCCGGCCGGGGCGCGGCCCGGCCTGGAGCTGGCCCCGCAGACCGGCGGGCCCGCCACGAACGGGCCGGCCGCCGGACTCAGCCGGGACATGGCGTACTGGCGGGGCGAGCGGGAGGTGTCGCCGGGTCCGTTCCTGTCCCTCAAGCCGGCGGCGACGGGCGTGACGGTGGTCTGCGACCGCTGGCCGGACTGCTCGGACCTGAAGCAGTTCGGCCTCGACGCCGTTCGCCTGTCGGGCGCCCGGACCGATCACGAAAAGTGCCTGGCCGTCTGGCAGTGGGTCCGCCGCTGCACGATGTGCACCAACGGCACGCCGCCGCTGGAGTCGTTCAAGGACCCCATTCAGACCCGCAAGAACGGCTACATCGACGACCCGATCAAGGTGCTGAACGTCTACGGCACCCACTGGTGCGACGGGCTGAGCCAGGCCGTGGCGGCCATCTGGCGGGCGATGGGGTACCGGGCCGAGAAGCTGTTTGCCCACGGCCACACGCTGGCGGACTGCTACTACCGCGACTTCGACGGAGTCGAGCGGTGGCACTGGTACGACGTCTCGGAAGGCGCCTTTATGCTCGACCGGACGGGCCGGCGGCTGGTTTCGCCCGACGAGCTGATCACGGACCTGTTCTCCGACTGGTGCGGCGGGTGGATCCACTGCCAGCACCTGGACATGCCGACGCACCGCATCGAGTTGTCGTTTCGCACCGGCGAGGGCCTCCAGCGGGACTGGTCCAACTGGGGCAAGCCGTACCAGAATAACGTGGGCAAGCCGCCCGCCGGCGACCGGGAGCACGGGCCGTACAAGTTCGGCTATGGCAACGGCCGGTGGACCTACAAGCCCGATCTGGCCCAACCCGGTTGGACGAGCGGCCTGGCCGCGGCACCTGAGGGCCTGGTTGCGGGACGGCTGATGCCGGCGGAGGCGGGCACGGCCGGCGCGGCCGTCTGGCGGTTCCGCACGCCGTTCATCGTCTCCGACGCCCAGGTGAATCTGCGGCTTTTCCGCAAGAGCGGCCGGGACGCCGTGCGGCTGCATCTGTCCGTCGATGACGGCAAGACGTGGAAGCCGCTGTGGGAATGCCCCGCCGACGTGGTCGGCGCCAGGGAGATGGTCGTGCCGATCTGCGAGACGTTCCAGGTGCTCAACAACAAGACCTCGGTACCGCCGGAGGGCTTCAACAGCCCGTTCGGGCGGTACCACTACCGGCTGAAGCTGGAGCTGGTGGCGGCCGAATCGCCGTCCGACTGCCGGGTCGAGGGGATCGAGTTCCGCACGACCGTCCAGCAGAACTACTACTCGCTGCCGCAGCTCCAGCCGGGCAGGAACCGCATCACCGTCAAGGGCGAGCTGGCGGAAAGGACGGCCTTGAAGGTGACCTACGTCTGGGACGACCCGGCCGGGAAGGGCCGGCGCAACGTCACGGTGGTGGAGCGGGCGCCGTACACGTACGAGATCGTCGCCGGCGGTTCGAAGTGGGAGGACTGCGTCTGCAAGTCGCTGACGGTCGAGGCCGTCGCCGCCACGGGCGGGGGCAACCGGACGGAGATCAAGGAGGCGCCCGCGGCCTTCACCGCGTTGCCGCCCATCCCGCCGGCCCCCGAGGTCCGCGAGCGGACGATGGGCCGAAACGTCAAGGCCAAGGTCCCGCCCGTCGAGGAGCTGCTGAAGTACCTGGAGTCGCCCGAGACGATGCGGGCCGGGATCTGCGGCCTGGTGGATCGCCGCGAGCCCCGCGGCTTCGAGGGGATCCGGAAGATCCTCTACGAGGTCCAGCCGCCGACCGAGTGGAACAGCCCCCTCAACGGCGTGAAGGAGAAGGCCCTGGCCGGGCTGTACGTGGTGGGCGGGGAGAAGGCCCGTCCCGTCCTGCTGGAGGTGGTCAGCCATCCCGAGCGGACGAAGTGGAAGGAAGGCAGGGGCCTGAACGGCATCTGGCCGACGGGCGCCCTGGTCATCGGCTACGTGGCCGCCGACGCCGGATGGAAGGAATTCGCCCCTCCCCTGGCGAAGGTCCTGGACGCCAAGCCGAACATCGAGGTCTCCCGCGGCCTGGTTCGCGTCCTCGGCCGGCTGGGCAACCCGGCCGCGGCCGAATCGATCCGCCGGTGGCTGGCCCCGGGCGCCGACGCCGACGCCATGTCGCTGGCCGCCCTGTCGGCCGGGCAGGTGGGGGACAAGACGGCCATCCCGCGGCTGCGCGAGCTGCTGCGGCACAACTACCCGCCCGTCTCCTGCAATGCCGCCGCGGCCCTGGGGATGCTCAAGGACACCGCCAGCGGCCCGGGCCTTCGCAGGTGGCTGGTCCGGACGGACGACGAGAACTTCCGCGGCGTTGCCGCCGAGGCCCTGGGCGCGATGGGCGAGAAGGAATCCATCCCGGCGCTGGAGGCAGCGCTGAGCGTCGAGCCGTTCCCCTGGGTCCGGGAGGAGATCGAGCGGGCATTGAACAAGCTGCGGTGAAGGCGTCCCGATCGGCGCGGCGTCCGGGGGGATCGGGCTGAGGATGTCGTCAATTCGTGTGATGGAGACCTCGAGGACACCTGACCGGATCGGGCGGTTCCGTCCTCCGTCTCCAGATGCGGATCTCGCCGGATTTTTGGGAAATCCGGCGGGCCGCCGAGCGTCCAAGAGATGGGACGCGGTATGGTGTGCGCTTGGAGAGGAGAGACATGGGGTTCGGACGGTGTGTCTTGTCGGCTGCATGCTGGATCGTCGCGCTGGCGCTACCCGGCGCGGTGTTGGCGGACGGTTCCGTCGGCGGCGGGCAGGGGGCGGTCAGGCTGGCGGTGTTGAACGGGTCGGCCGATAAGGCCTCCGCCGGGAGTGCCGTCGTCCTGGCGGAGCTGGCCAAGGCCTTCGAGGCCGTCGACGGGCTGACGGTCCTGGACCGGGACGCCATCGCGAAGGTGCTCGCCGAGCACCGGCTCAGCGCGATGGGTGTCATCCGGCGGCCGGTCGAGCGAGGGCGCATGCTGGGGGCCGCGTATCTCCTGTACGCCCAGGCGCCCCGGCTGTCGTCGGGGCGGAAGCTGGCCATGCTCTGCGTCGAGGTCAGCAGCGGGAACGTCCTCTGGGAGCGGGGCCTGGACCTCGACGCGGTGGGCGATCCGGAAGCGGCCAGCCCGGCGATTGCCGCGCTCGCCCGCGAGGCCTCCGCCGCCATCGCCGCCAATGAGGCCCGCCTGGACCGCCCGACGGCCACCGTGCTGGCGGTGACCAATCGCAGCCGGTCCCACCGCCTGGACTTCCTCGCCGATTCGCTCAACGGGACCCTCGAAGACCTCCTGACCGAGCGGGGCTATCGCGTCCTTCGCCGCCGCAACCCGGGGTTGCTGATGAAGGAGACGACGCTGGGCGTCTCGGGGATGGTCCGGCCTGACGCGGCCGTGCTGGCGGAGGCGGCCGATCTGGTCGTGGCGGCCTCCTTTACGGAACACCCCTCCGGTGACGAGGCCTTCCGGCAGACGCCGATCCGGTTGACGCTGGAGTTGCGGCCCCGGGGCAAGGACACCCGGGCGAAGACGTTGGCCTTCACCCTGGCCACCCTGGCGAAGCTGGCGGTCGATCTGCGGTCGGCGTTGCCGGCGGTGGGGGCGACGGGCGGCGCCGCCTCCGCCCCCGCGGACAAGGACGTTTCGCGTCGGATCGAGGCCGCCCGGTTGATGGCGGAGCTGAAGGACCTGAATTACGGAGCGTCCCTGCCCGAGCACCGCCGCCAGATCGAGCTGGCCCGGCGGGTGATCTACCTGGACCCCTCGGCCAAGGAGGCCTACTACCGCCTCGGCATCTCGCTGGATGCCCTGACCCGCCAGACACGGGGGCGCAACGGCACCCACGAGGGATCGTCGCAGGACACCGCCGACGCGATGGCCGCGTATCTGCGATTCCCGCGAACCAACGAAGAGCACGTCCACTGGGCCTTCTCCAATCTCATGGTTCACGTTTCGGGGCTCAACAATAAAGAGATGCCCGCCAAGACGGTCCCGATCGTGAAGGAGTACATTCGCTGGCGTCGCGAACAGGACGCGACCCACCGGTCGAAGGCGGGCCGATGGGCCGAGCTCTGTCTCGAGGACTGTTGGGCGGACGATCCTGCCGCCTCCCTGGAATTCTACACGTGGCTCGACGAGTTCTACGGGAAGAAGGGCTTCGAGTCGATGTATCCGGTGGCCAGGGCCCACGCTTGCGACGAGTTGGGCCGCGCCGACGAGGCGGCGGAGTTCCTCTACTACGGCCTGGTCACCAAGCCGATACCTCAACAAAGCCTACTCAACCACTGGACCTACAAAAGGTGGTGGAAGCAGCATCGGCCTGAGGCACTGGCCAAACGCCTGGACCCCGAGCGGAGCAAGGCCCTCCTGGCACAAATCAGGCGCTGTTGCCCCACCCAGCCGGAGCATTCCGGCCCGATCACCTACGAGCAGGCGCTGGGCAGCAGCAGCGCCCTCTGGGACTACCGTTCCCACGCCGACGACGACCGGCTGAGCAAGACCGCATACACGACCGTCGAGGGCGAGCGGGTGCCCGTGGACCGCTCCGTCGTGCTGGCCGTCATCATCCGCCGTACGCCGTCGGGGCTGTGGATGCAGGCTGGCACGGACGACGGCAAGCTGGCCCTGTTTCACTGTGCCGACGGCAAGGCGTGGCGGGCGGTTTCCGTGCCGCCCGCCCTGGCCGAGGCGCGGCCCCTCGATGGAGTCGCCAATGCGACCAGTCGGGTCAACTCCATCGTGCAGGTGGGCGAGGAGCTGCTGGTGGCGACGTCCAGGGAGGGCCTGTTCGTTCGAGACCTCCGCACGTGCACGTGGCGCCACTACGGCACCGCGGAGGGCCTGCCCGGCAAGACCATCAGCCAGATGACCCCGGCCCCCGACGGCAAGTCGGCGCTGCTGGCAAGCGAGGAGTTCCTCTGTCGCTACCGGGGCGGCAAACTGTTCCTCTCCAGGGCGCGAATCGACCGGTTCTTCGGCGGAATGGTTCCCTGGACCGGGCGGGTGTTGATGATCTTCGGGTCCGATTCCGAGGAGAGGCTCGTGGCTGTCGATCCGGATGCGGCCAGGGTGACGACCTTGCTCAGCGCCGCCGCGGCCAGAGGCCTGCTGCCCGCCCCGGCCAACGTGTGGCTCCCGGGCAGGTACTGCAATCCCGGCGTGTTCAC
>DASRZG010000647.1:0-5563 GCA_035686585.1 Phycisphaerae bacterium | reverse complement strand
TCTGCATCAGCCACGCCCGCGCCTTGTCGGGCTCGCGCAGGGCCGGCAGGTGCCGGACGGCTTTGGCGAGTGCTTCCTGCATGGCGTCCTCGGCATCGTGAACGCTGTCGGAGCGGGCCAGGCACAGGGCGAACACAGCCCGCCCGTGGCGGCGGACGAGCATCTCAGCCGAGATGGCCCGCCCGGCACCGTCCGGCGCAGCGTTCGGTCTCGAAGGGTCTTCAATCATTCGACCATCGCTTCTCACAGACCATGACGCGGAGGAGGGGCGGAATGTGACGGCATGATACACCCGGGGGCACGGGGTTGGGGGGCAAAGCCCCCGGCCACGAGGGCCGGGGGCAAAATAGAACGGCGCAACGCGGGCGAAATCGAACTGCCAGGTTACTTCCGCTGGAAGGGCTCCTGGAGGCGCTGCTCGAGCCATTCCCGGTTGATCACGATGCCGTACTGGTCGTGGCGCATCGAGTCGCACGTGGCGCCGGCGAGGGCCCGGCGGTAGAGCTTGACGGCCTCGGCCCGCCGGCCGGCGAGGTCGTGCAGGTGCCCCTGCCACGTCAGGGCGGTCACGTGCAAGAGCGAGCCGGGGTTCGTCAGCTCTTCCGTTCGCCGGAAGCCCTCCATGGCCTGCTCGTACAGCCGGGCGTCATACAGCTTCAGCGACAGCACGAGCCACGGCCTCGCCTCGGCCAGCTTGACCTTCTTCGCCTCCTCGAACACGCCCAGGACGTCCTTGCCGACACCGGTCCACGGCAGCTCGGCGATCCGTTCCGTCACACGTCGTATCTCCGCGGGCGGCGGGGCGATCAGCAGGCGCAAGTTGGCGGCTGGGTCCAGGCGGGCCCGTTCGGCGGGCCCCGTCGTCTTCAGCCATTTCTCCCAGGCGGCGATGGCGGCTTCGTTCTCAGGGGGCGTCTTGTCCGGATCGAACCCGAAGTTCTTGCCCGTCACCGCCCGCAGCCGGGCGATCATCCGCTGGAGGCTGACCCCCTGTGCAGGCCGCCGGCCTGAGCGGTACAGCGGGTCGTAGGCATAGTCGAACATGACCGCGGCCTCGGGGTGCCGCAGCGCCATGACCATCGAGTCCAGCGCCTTGTCGATGTCCTGCCGCGCCCCCGCCTGGTTGCCGGCCTTGGCGCGTGCGAGGCCCCGGGCCAGGTGGCAGTAGTCGTTCTGGAGCATCCCCAGCACGACGGTGAACTGCTTCTCGGCGTCGTCGTAGCGGCCGAGGTGGTACCAGGCGGCACCGAGCCAGTACTGCGCCCAGTTCCGCCCCGGCTGGAGCTTGACCACGCGTTCCAGCAGCTCGGCGCCTTGGCGGTAGTCCCCGTCCGCCAGGGCCTGCAGTGCCTGACCGAACAGGTTGCCCGCCTCCTTGCCGCTTGCCAGCCAGGCGGGCAGGTCCGCGGGGACGCCCTTGGTCATGTCCACGACCTGGACGCCCTTGGGGACGTCGACCTTGAACGTCCCGGCCGGCGGCTCGTCGTAGCGGACCTCGTAGCCGCCCACGGCGATCGGCAGCTTGGTGTCCGCGTCGACGTAGCAGTCCATGTTCAGCTTGAGCCAGCGGACGTGATGGGCCCGGCGGCCCTTGTAGTCGACGTTCCGCTCGATCGACGCCACTCCGGGCCCGGCCAGCTCCTTGAAGAACTGCCCGAGATTGCCGACCCACTGGTACTGCTGCTGGTAGCGCCGGTAGAGGACGACGGTGTTCCTGTCCTTGTGCCAGGCCATGCAGGTCTTGCCGTCGTCGATCACGAGGAAGTCCGGCGGGGTGTCCTGGCGATAGCGGGTCTGGAACCCGTCGGCCCCCACCTCGATCCAGCGTTCGTCCGCGAGCTTGTCGGCCTTGTCGTAACGCAGGACGTGCAGGTGGCGAACCGACTCGAGGGCCTTGACCGTGTCGGTCAGGGCGTAGGCCGGGGCGGTGGACAGGACCGTCCAGGTGACGGCGGCAACGACGCAGGCGGCCATGACGACCCCGGCCGCGATGGGGTTCCTATGTCGATGGATCATGGTGATCAGTCTCCTTGTGGTGCGGGGGGGCTCGGCCGGCGTGTCGGCGATGCGCCTCATCACCTCGTCGGCGACGGACGGACCGTCCGCGAGGGTGCGTCCCAGCCGGTCGAGCCGCTGCCGGATGTCGTTCTCACGTGTCATTGCCGGGTGCCTCCGAGGCGGCGGCGGAGCCGCTCGTACGCCCGCGAGAGCTGCTTGGTGACGGTGCCGACGGACCGCCCGGTGATGTCGGCGACCTCTCGGACGGTCCGCCCGTCGAAGTGCCGCAGCAGGACCACGGCCCGCTCGTGCGCCGGCAGGGCCGTCACCGCCGACAGCAGACGCCGGGACGTCTCGTTCAGATCGCCGTCACCGCCCGGTGCGGCCTGGTCCGGCGGCAGCTCGGAAACAGGCCTGGCCCGCCTGGCCATCCGCAGAGCCTGGTTGCGTGCGATCTTCATCACCCACGGCCCGAAGGCGGCGGGCTTGCGGAGCGCGTGCAGCTTGCGATAGGCAAGGACGAATGTCTCCTGGGCGGCGTCCTGCGCGGCGTGATGATCGCCCAGGATGCCGCGGGCGATGGCCCGCACGGGGCGTTCGTACCGGCGGACGAGATCGGCGAAGACCTGTCGATCCCCGTCGAGGGTCTCGGCCACGAGTTCGGCGTCCGATCGCACGCTGCGTGGGCTCCTTGGCGAAGCGCTTCAACAGACCAGATGCCCGCTCCCGGGAGAATGCGACACGAATTCCCGGCCTGGCGGGCGGGACTTACCGCGTGAGCACGTGATGGACGGCGTCGGGGGCGAGGTGGACGGTGGCGGTGGGGCCGGTGCGGCTGACCTGGACGGGCCTGTCCGTGGGGTAGCCGTTCTCGTCGAGGGCGGCGGCCTTGAACGGAGCCGGGCCGGGGAGCGTCAAGGCGACCGTCGCGTCGATCCGGCGGACGCCGAAGGGCGCGCCGCCGAGGTCGGTGATCTTCCCGCCGGCGGCACGGAAGCCGTAAGGCCGCTCCTCGGTCATCGCCTGGATGAGGATCCTCCCGGATTGCGCCAGGGGCTTGCCGTCCAGGGAGATGACGAGAACGGCGGCGTATTCGTTGCGGCAGTCGATGGTGACGTCCTTGAGGCGGATCGCCCCAGCCTCGGCCAGGAAGCCCGCGGCGCCCTGGGCGTTGGGCGCGTCGACCGTGACCAGGCCCTTGCCGTAGTCCCAGCGGACCTGCCCGGTCGCGCTGCGGACCGTCCTGGCCTTGCGGTCGATGAACCTGTCGGGGCCGGCCGGGGCGGGGTCGGGGGTCTGCTCGAAGGTGCGTACCACCGGGCCGGTGTAGAAGGCCAGCGGATCGAAGTCGGCGCTGTCGGGCCGTCCGCCGGGCACGTCCCGGCTGCGGAGCGCGTCCAGGGCCGCGGCGGCGGCGGTGGGGGCGCCTTGGAGGGCGTACAGGTCGTCGAGGTTCAGCCGGTGCCTCAGAACGGGCGGCGGGGTGGTCACGTCGCCGCGTCGGTAGAGCAGGGCGGCGGCGGGGAACGTTCCGGCCGTGACGGGCGAGCCGACGGCGAACTTGGCCATGGATTGATCGTCGAGGTAGTTGCTGCCGACGGCGAAGAAGTAGATGCCGTCGATCCCCTGGATCGCCCCGTAGACGGCGGCGAGGAAGGTGGCCTCCGCCCGGAAGCGGTTGGGGTTGGTCCAGCCCAGCTCGGAGATGATCTGCGGGCGGCCGGCGAGCTGGTGGGCCTGGATGGGCAGGCGGAAGGGGTCCCGCACGCCCGCGCGGTCGGCGAAGGTGTGCCCGACGCGGACGGAGTAGCTGGCGCCGTCGCCTTTGTGCGGGCCGCCGAAGTAGCCGTGCCGGTCGATCACGTCGCAGGCGGCGTAGGTGTGCCGCTCGATCGCGTCCAGCAGTCCGGCGTCGGCCGTCTGCCAGTTGCTCGCCGAGACCAGCCCGCGATGGCCCAGGTCGTCCCGGAAGAACCGCGCCATGCCCTCGTAGAACCCGCGCTGCTGTTGGGCGAGGAAACGGACCTGGTCGGCGATGCGCTTCCGCTTGCCCGCCCCGGCCTGGCGCAGCCCGTCGCGGGTCATGTGCCAGGCGTCGAACAGGCCCGCCCGCCCGGCGGCGGCATCGTCGCGGGGGTGCGCCGCTCCGGCCCAGGCGGGGAGGGCCTTGGCGACCGACCCGTATCGCCGCGTGAGCCATTGGCCGAAGAGCGCCTCCAGTTTGCGCATGTACGGGGCCGGGATGTTCTTCTCCGAGAAGGTCCAGAAGAACAGGCTGTCCTCGTTGATGATCTCGACGATGGCCACGGCGGGGTCGCGGGCGACGGGCAGGTGGGTGTAGGGGTTTTCCGTTGTCAGCAATTGCCTCGCCCACGACCGATAGATCTCCTGCATCCGGGGCTCGAAGAACAGCAGGGCGAAGGCCTTCTTGTTGGCGGTGGTTTCGTAGCCTGGGAGGCCCCAGGCGGCCTTGGGCTCGAACCACAGCGGGAAGTAGAAGCTGATGGTGGTGTAGATGCCCTGGGCCTTCATGGCGGCGATGAGGTAGTGCAGGTCGTCCAGCTTCTTCGCGTCCAGCCGGTCGACGTGGGCGGGGTCGAACAGGGGGGAGTGGAAGCGGACCATGTTCACGCCGGCCTTGGCCAGCCTGCGGGCGAGGTAATCGACCGACGCGCGATCCTGGGCGGCATTGGACGACGAGACGTTCACCGCCCAGAACCGCACGCCCTTGCCGTCGCCGAGCTGGAAGTCGTCCCCGGCCCGGCGGACGAAGCCGCTGCTGCCCGCCTGTTGCTCGTTCAGGCCCCGCAGGTCCAGCAGGGCGTCGGCGGTGAAGGGGTCGGTCGGCGGCTCCCAGGCGAAGAACCCCTGGTCGGCGGCGCCGGATCGCTGGTGCGGCTTGAGCTTGCCGCGGGGTTGGAAAACCCTCGGCGTCAGCAGGAAACAGTCGAAGCAGGCGGTGAGCTCCTCGCCGGGCCCCGCGAGCAGGCGCAGCTCGAAGTCGTGCTCGCCGGCGGTCAGCGTGACCTTGCCCAGGTAGACCCAGTTGGCGCACAGGTGCGTGCGGATGTCGGCCGAATCCGCCAGGGCGACCTCGCGGGTGCAGCTCTGCCAGTCGCCCGTGTTGAATCGCCAGCGAAACGGCCCATGCTTCCAGAACTTCCGCGCCCAGAGGTGGTATTCGCCGGGGGCGGGGACGTTCACGCGCCAGGCGGCGAAGGCCTCCTCGCCGGTCCGCTTGCCGGCGTTGGTCAGCCAGTCACCCTTACTGAGCACGTCGCGTTTGGCGGGGAAGGTCGAGGCGGAGAACCAGCTCTTGGCGGGGAAGTTCGTCCGAGCGGGCCTTTCGCCCTCCCACCAGACGTAATCGGCAGCGAGGGCGGTTGTCCCGACGGCCAGGATGGCCGTCATCATCACGATGACTGTTCGCTGGCGGGTCATGGTCACAGAGTCAAAACGGTTTCTGAATTCGTGTAATTCGCTGTAATTCGTGCAATTCGTGTTCTCGGTCTTCCCGTAGTGTCGAGACCTGGCGTGACATTCCCCCGATTTCCCCGCGGCCCTC
>DASRZG010000646.1:0-12335 GCA_035686585.1 Phycisphaerae bacterium | reverse complement strand
GCACTCCTCGTCGCCCTCGTACCGCCCGTCGCCGTTGCGGTCCACGCGGACGCGGTCGAACAGGTTGAACCGCTTGCGGTTGATGACGAACTCGGCCGCGCCGGTTGTCACCGTGATGCTGCCGTCCGTCACCGCCACCTTCAGCGGCGAGTCTACTGGGGCGCCCCGGCCGCCGTCGGCCAGCCGGAACGTCCGCGTCCCGAACCCACCGATGTCGGTCATGAAGTCCACCAGCACCCACCGGAGGGAGTTGTCCCGGCTCCACCACCGCGCCAGCGGGCGGAACTGGGCGGGGACTTCCTTGCCTGCCTCGTCCAGCAGCCGCAGCGACCCGACGTCCCGGACCTCCCCCGGCAGCAGCGGCACGCCGGTGGACACCTTGCCGCGGTCGTTGTGCATCCCGTTGGGCTCCGTGACCGTCAGCGGGACCGAGACCTCGGCAACGGCGGACACCGAGCAGGTGAGGCAGATGAGGGCGGCGAGGAAGGTTTTCATTGGGGGCAACTCTCCTGTTTACAGACCCAGGAGAACCCGGAGATCGCGGATCTCAGGGCTCTCTGCACTGCTATCTCCAAGTGACTTCGCACACCACGAAGAGCTTTGAGTCCCGCCTCCGGCCCGTGCGGGCGTTCGCGAAACCGCAAGCGGGGTCCGCACGCGCTGGGGATCTCTTCCCAATCGCCAACCAACAATCGCCAATCGACAATCGTCAATCCACAATCCGCAATCACCCGTCTCAGCGGTTCGCCTGGATCGTGGCGGCCAGGGCGTTTCGCAGCTCGATCCACTTGTCCAGGCTCAATTGGTTGAACGTCAGGATCGGCGCGGACGGATCGTCGGCATATCGGCTGACCGCGGCGCGGACGCGGGCGCGGTCCCAGTCCCTGCAGCCCGCCAGCAGGTGGAGGTACTCGATGTCCTGCTGGGCGCGGCGGATGAGCTTGAGCCTCGCCCCGGCCACCGGTCCGGGGTAGTTCTTGCCGCTGCCGGCGTAGTTGGCGCCCGTGTAGATCGTCGAGAGGTTGTCCGACCGCGTCCAGTTGGACCCGCCGAAGTTCCAGTACGGGATCTCCCCGGTCGTCCCCGCGCACCAGGAGCGAAGGAAGTGACGGATCATCGCCACCGCCGCCGCCGAATCGGCCGGGCCGCCGCCGTAGTGCCAGTAGTTCTCGCCCGTCAGCCACTGCCGCCGGACGGCGGCGGTCGGGGCGAACCGGAACATGGCCGAGCAGCACCACACGTCCGCCACGCCCGCCCACAGGCCCCGGGTCATCTCCGGCTGGGAAATGTCGGTGCGGTACTCCACCTTCACCTGGGGGGCGTCGGCGGCGGCGTGGCCCCGGCGGACCAGCGACAGGAAGAACCGGTTGGCGTCGTAGTCGTCGAAGTCCACCGGCTCGTCCAGCAGCCAGAAGCTGCTGCCGGTCTTGTGGAACCCCCCGCCGAAATAGGCGACCTTGAAGTAGTACTTGTTGTTGTAGAACGCCTGGAAGGCGGTGCCCGTCCAGCCCTTCTGCCGGAAATGCTCGAAGAACTCCCGGGCGACGCGGACGTACGCGGCCTTGTATTCGTCGCTGAACGCCTCCTCCAGCCGGCGCGAGGTCATCGACCACCGGCCGAACTCCTCGCGGGTGGACAGCTTGGCGTAGTCGGCGTAGACGCCGTTGCTCAGCGGCACGGGCCACGCCTCGCAGAACGGCAGGTAGATGTGGCTGACGGGCGTGTCGGCGCCCGGGCCGACGTAACCGGCCTGCCGGGAAAACGCCGTCCCGTCCAGCAGCGGGCCCCAGCGCTTGTCGAACGCGGACCAGTCGGCCACGGAGATGTCCGTGCCCTCGCCCTTCATCCCCGGCGCGAAGCCCGCGTACACGCCGCCGGACTGCCCGTACGGCAGGGCGTTGATGGTCGCGCGGTGCTGCTGGGCGAGCTGGTAGTAGCGGCGCTCGACGACCTCCGCCGGCGTCCCGCGGACGCGGGTATGCTGCGAGACCTCCCCGTATCGGTTCAGGTCCACCCGCCAACTGATGGTGTCCGGCAGGCGGACCGGCAGGACGTTGACCTCCAGGTTCAGCTCGACCGGCTCGATGCCCCCGGCCGCGGTCACGCGGACCTTGCCATCGTACCGGCCCGCCTTGGCATCGCGGGGAACATACAGGTCCACCCAGACGGCCTGGAATCGCTGGTCGGGCACGCGGTTGTCCGGCGCGGGGACGTCGAAGGTCTCTTCGAACGGCGCCGCCAGCGGCAGGCAGGCGTCGCCGTGCCAGCCGGAAGGCCGGCGGACGGGGTCGTCCAGCTCGCCCGGGCCCGACGGCGGCGCCGGCGGGGCGCCGGTCTTGATGTACCACAGGCGGAAGCAGCCGGCGCACTCGGCGGCGATCGCCCCGCCCGGGCCGGTCAGCTCGCTCACCTGCACGCGGGCGGATCGGACAGGCTCATCGCCACGGGTGAGGACCACCTTGAACGCCACGGTCTCGTTGGCGGCGGCAGCCAGCGTGATGCGCTTGCGGTCGGCGCGCCAGATCTCGTTGGCGGCGGCGTACCCGGGGCGGTGGGCGTAGCCGACCCCGTCGCGGAGGACGGCGCCGCTGACCGGATCGATCTTGACGGTGTCCGGGCAGACGAACACAGCCGGCGCCTTCCCGGCGGCGCGCGGCGCGGCCGGGGCGGCCTTGGGGGCGACGAATTCCGCCGGCGGGGGCTGCGGCACATTCACCGTCACGGCCGCCACGGGCCCGGCGTTGCCAGCCTCGTCCACCGCCCGGATGCCGAGGTGCCGGGCGCCGGGGGACAGGGTAAACAGCGGCAGCCGCTGTCGGGCGCCGCCGGCGACGGGCAGGGGCAGCGACCATCGCGGCAGGGGTCTGGCGCCGTTCCAGTTGGCCTCGTCGACGGGCCGGTCCGACTCGACGACGCGATACGCCAGCGCCGTGCCCTTGGCGCCGTCGTCGCCGGGCGCGTCGAACGCCAGCACGACCGCGCCTTCGGTGGGCCGGGTCTCGGTCACCTTCACGTTGCCGGGGGCGCCGGGCGGAGTCTTGTCGATGGGCTCGCCCCACACCTCCAGCACCGGCCTCAGCCGCTCATCCTGCACGTCTCGGGTGAAGACCCACGGGTTCTGGGACTCGTCGGATCGGTAGGGCCGCCCCGGGCCGTAGAGGGCGAACGACTCGGTGACCTGGCCCTTGTCGTCGGTCAGCGCCAGCCCGTGGGCGGCGCCGATCGCCAGGGCCTCGACGAGCCGGGGGTCGACGGGGACGGTCAGCACGGTGAATCGCTTGTCGGCGGCGGGCGCCCGGCCAAGCTGCGCGGGCCCGGCGTGGCTGGTGCGGGCCTGCGGGTGCGCCCAGCAGACGCCGGCGATGTCGGCCCCCCGCCAGGCCCAGTAATCTTCCGCCGCCGGTTCGGCGCCGGGTCTGGGGCATCGGGCGAAGTCCCAGCAGGCGGCGCCGGGCGCGAGCGCCCAGTTCATGCCCGACCCCTCGGACCACGGCGCCAGCACCGTGCACAGGCCCACGCCGTACAGATCGCCCCGGGCGAGGGTGATCTTCAGGTTCGCCTTCGAGACCGACCAGCCCCGGATGGCGCCGCAGTCGAACGCCAGCAGCAGCGACTTGTTCTCGAACCCGGACCAGTTCTGGTTCTGGCGGAGGTCGCAGGTGGGTCCGGCCCCGTTGCTGTACAGCTCTTTGCCGCGGGTGGAGGTGATCCCCACGTCGGCGGTGACGGGCAGGACGGCCTGGCGATCGGCGCCCGGCGCGGGCGCGGACAGGGCGAAAGCGGCGGCGAGGATGGCGGTGCGCATCGGTGCGATTCTCCTTCACGGCATGGGTGGAAAGGCACCGGCGATTGTCGCCGCACCGGGCGGATTTGCAAGGATCAATCGGTTCGCGGCTTGGCGCTGCCGACGTCGATCAGCGGCCAGACCAGCTCCTTGCCGGACTGGGCCTGCCAGCACTTGGTGAAGCTTTCGACCGGCAGGTCCAGCTTGGTCGCCTTCAGCTCGTAGCTGCCCTGGCCCAGGTCCCACCGGAAGTCTTCCCCGGGGCGGATCTCCGCGCGCAGACCCGCCGGGGCCAGTCCGCAGCGCACGTCCGCGCGCTGCACCGTCACCTCGCACCGCCACGGGGTCTGGTTGGCCACCGTCAGCCGGCTGAACCCGGGGGCCAACTGCCCGGTGTAGGTCGTATCGGGCTTGCACCCGGCCACGCCCGCCGCCAGCAGCGCCGCCAGGACGGCCGCGACGCCGACGGTGCGGCCGTCAGTCCTTTTTGCCGACGCGCCATTCATAGGATTTGCCCCCATCCAGCTTCAGGTCGTCCCGCTTGGTCCGCATCACGCCCGGGCGCGTGGGGATCGCCTCCATGCCGTCGAAGTCCCCCGACGGCACGTCGCGGATCATGGTCTGCCCGGGTTGGAGCGTCTCGGCCATTCGGAACCGCCCGAGTTCGGAGTGGATCAACTCCACCTCGGCGGTGCGGTCGCCGTCGTTGACGATCACCACCCGGGCGTGGTCCAGGCCCACCGGCGGCGGAACCGGGGATATCTCCCGGACGCGCAGGCACCCCGACAGAAGGGCCGCCATCGCCACCATTATGATCCAATGTGTCGCTCGTACGTTCATGGCGCCGCTCCCGACCAACGCTTCTGTATTCTATCTCGTCTCGCCGCCCCCCAGGCGGGAAAAAGCCTCGTCCAGCGCCTTGGCCACCGCCGCGGCCGTGTCGGCGTTCAGGACGTCGGGATGCACCAGCCAGCCCAGCACCGGCGGGCACGACGACGCCCACCGGGCGACCTTCTCGATCGTCTCCGCCCGTACCGCCGTGCCGGGAGCGTCCGTGCCTACCGCGTTCCAGAACCCCAGAAAACCGTTCAGGTCCAAGACCCGCCAGTCCAGCAGGTTCGCCATCACCTCCGCCGGCATCCGGCCCAACTCCCCGCCGGTCACCAGCCGCAGGTTCAGCCGCTGCCAGAACTCCCCCGGCAGCTTCGACACCGGGCCCTGGAGGCGCTCGGCCAGCCAGCAGGCGAAGGTCTCGACCGTCCCCGTCCCCCGCGCCAACAGCCTGCCGGCCGCGTCGGCGATCGTGTCGTCCCCGGGCGCGGGCCGGCGGAGATCGCAGACGGCGACACCCGACCCCGGCACGGAGCGCCCCCCTCCGACGAACAGCGTCCAGCCCAGGCGCTCGCGAAGGGCGGCATCCGGCGCCTCGGCGGGGAAGGTGCTGAAGGCGAACCCGCGCTCCTTGTCGGCGGGCGGGAGGATTTCGTCCAATCCCACCGCCAGCGGCACGACCACCCCCGCCTGCTCCGGCGCCAGCACGATCGCCAAGTGGTCGCCGCCCTCGCGCCGGGCGAATCCCGCCAGGGCCCGCGCCAGCAGGTCGCGACAGGCCGCGGCGCCGGCGTACCCCGGCGCCAGCATCCCCGCCAGCGGTCGGGCCGCGCCGGCAGCCCCCGCCCGCATCGCGAACTCGCGCCGCGTCCGGTTCACCTCGTCGATGCACGGGGTCTGGGAAAACGCCCCCAGCAGGCGCAGGGGCCTGTGCCGCAGGGCCTCGGGCGCGGCGCCGTCGATGACAATGCCCTCGGTCAGCCTGCCGAAGCGGTGGAGGTCCTTCTGCGGCCGGCTCAGGTGCAGCGCGCCGTCCCGGAAGAACACCACCGCGCGGCCCAGGTCGAGGTCGCCGGAGAGCGCCGGGGCGCCCGAGGCGCCGGCGGCGGAGTCGGCGGGGTCGCCGAAGCCCTTGGCCATCGCCGACAGGTCCGCGTCGGCGGGAGTCCGATCGCCCGCATCGACCACGAACTGGAACCCCTCGTGCTCGTGCAGCCGGCCGTAGGCGAAATAGGACAGGCCGTTGGGCATCGTCGCTGTTTCCTTCCCGGCTCCGGCGTCCGGTTCAGTTCCCGGCGGCCTCCAGGCCGGTGGGGGGCAACGCGGGTATGGCGTCGACGGCGCAGCGGAAGCCCGTGTAGTCGTCCCGGCCCTCGGGGGGGTACGGGCGGGGTGCGGGGGCCTTCGTCCAGTCGTCGCGCCAGGTGTCGAACCAGCTCATTCCCCAGATGTCGGCCTGGGCCTTGCCTTCCTTGCGGCACCACTCGCGAACATTGCCGGCGATGCCGACGACACCCCCGAAGCTGTCGCGGAACACCCGCGACACCGGGGTGATCCGCAGCCGGGGCTTGTTGACGTTGCAGTCTTCCTCGGTCAGCGGCTTGGGCAGCGCCTTGGCCATCTGCTCGGCCAGGGCCTGGTACTCCTCCAGCGTCGGCAGGCGTTTTCCGAGGGACTGGGCGTAGTCGGCCGCCTCTTCGTAGGTCACGTTGACCACCGGGGAGGCGTCCATGGTGCCGGCCCCGCCGAAGAACATCTCCGCCGACAGGTGGGGGTTCTGCCGGAACGCGCGGTACTGGGCGACGGTCACCTCGGACCGGTCCACGTAGAAGGGCTTGTCGGCCTTCACCAGCACCATGGTGCGTACGCGCTGGCGGTGGGCGTCCAGCAGCGCGATCTCCTCCAGCGCCGCCTTGACGCCCGGCGCCCCGGCCAGGGCGGGCGCCGCGGCACAGCGGCCCAGGGAGGTCAGCCGGTCGACGATCGACTGTTCCGGCAGCGGAGCGCGGGTGAACTCCTGGCGGATCGGGGCCAGGAACTTCCGCAGGCACTCCACCGCCTGGTCGATCTGGACCTGCGGGGCGGACAGCGCCGCCGACAGGACCGCCAGCGCCTGGTCGTATTCGCCGGCGAGGATATGCTTGTCGAAGCTCCACATCGACACGGTCCAGTCGGACACCTCGAACCGCTTCAGCTCCTTCGGGCCGATCCGCCCGGTTTCATACAGCTTCTTGAGCCGATCGGACATCTCGATCGACAGTTTCTCCGGCAGCGGCCTGGCCTCCTGCCAGAACTTGCCGGAAAGGTTCAGCAACGACTGGAACGCCTCGCCGGGCGGCACGTGCTCGCCGTGGGCGAGGTATTTGACGCTCAGCAGCGCCGCCAGGTCGCGGACGTCCTCGGCCGGCCAGACGTTCTGGGCGACCTTGTACGCCAGGCCCAGGGCGCTGACGATCTGCTCGGGGTTGCCGGTGTCGGGGGTGGGCGTCTCGGCGGCGAATCGCTGGAGGTTGCGGACCAGGTTGTCCCCCGCCACCCACAGCTCCCGCTTGAGCGTGGGACATTCCTGCGCCAACTCCAGCAGCTTGCCCCAATTCTTCAGCGCCGTCTCGTACTCCCCGATGTCGATCGCGCCGCTGATGAGCTTCTCGGTCGCCATGAAGATGTTGCGGGTCTCCTGGACCCAGCGTTGGTGCGTCCGGCCCATCAGGGCCTTGTCGCCGCTGAGGCGGGCGTGGGCGTCGGCCTGCTTGAACTGATTCCGCAGCGCCTGGATCTGCTCGGCCGACGCGCCCGGAGGGGCGGGGCCGGCGTTGTCCTTCTCCAGGTAGTACCGGGCGTAGAACCTGTGCACCATCGCCTTGGCGGTCGCGTTGATCTGCTCCTCGTACGAATCCGCCCCCTTGGCGAACTCCAGCCAGACGGCGTCCTCGAATCCCTTCTCGCCCAGGGCCTCACCGATCGTGGTGACGGTCTCGTTCAGCCGCGACGCCCCCAGTCGCGACGCCACCCGCATCCACCGCCGCCCCACCCGCCACATCGGGCCGGTGGTGTTCATCTCCGCCGCCTTGGCGAACTCCGCCGACAGCAGCGCCCATTCGTGACGGTCGATCTCCGTCGTGTCGGCGCCGAGATCCCGCGCCTGGTCCAGCAGCGTCCGCGCGCGGTCCCCGTCCTCGGCCTTCATCAGCGCCATCGACACGTCGAAGTTCAGCTCCACCAGCATCTGCTGGGCCTGCGGCTCCCAGCGGGACTGGACGTAGCGGGTGAAGGGATGGAAGTTGTTCAGCCACACGACGTGGTACGCCAGGTCGGGCCGACCGGCGGCGTGGAACTGGCGCCCCAGGCCGTACAGGCCCCAGAACAGCCCCGGGCCCAGGATCAGCAGCACCGCCGCCGCCCACATCGCCACCCGGGCCATCCGCGTCCGGCGGCGCCGGGCCTGGATTCGGAAGGTCCGCTCCAGGATCCAGAACTGCGGGTGGAGGATGCCCGCCGGTTCGATGTCCTCGATCTCCGGGCGGGTCTCGGCCCCGGCGGGCGTCGACGCCAGGCACTTGCCCCACGCCGAGACGGGGAACAGTTGGACGTGGTAGAACCCGCTGAGGCGCATGTTCTGGACCAGGTCCGCCAGCGCGGGCATGTGGCCGTTGACGAAGTCTTCGATCACCGCCTGCCCCTCGGCGGGGTCGGGGTGCTTGGCGGCGTTGAGGAACACCTCCGAGCGGATGGCGTAGGTCACCACGTCGCCGTCGGCGCCGTGCAGGCCCGCCTGGGCGGGGTCTCGCCCGGCCTGCTCGAGGTAGCGGAGATAGGCGCAGCGGTCGGCGTGGAGGATCAGTTGGCGCCCCTCCAGCCGGTCCACCTTGGTCAGCGCCAGGGCGATCGGAAGCCGGTCGGCGGGCGGTCGGGCCACCTTGAAGGGCTTGGCGGGGTCCAGCTCGAGATGGCGGAACCCGAAGCCGTGGATTCGGTTGAGCAGCACGTAGTAGAGGCTGACGTGCCGGGCGAGCGTCTCGGCGGTCACCGTGCAGTCGATCAGGGCGACCACGCCGGGGCAGCGCGGCAGGACCCGCTTGGCCAGGATGTCGGCGTAGGTGCCGGCGGGGGAATCCTCGGGGAAGTCCCGGCCCCCGGCGATGGCGAGGTAATGCTCGCCGCTGGTGTCGAAGGCGCTGGTCTGGCAGTGCCACAGCCCGCGCCGGCGGGCGGTGAACAGGTTCAGCGGCTTGGGGGGCAAGGTGGGCTCGGTGGCGTTCCACTGGGCGTCCCGGCTTTCCAGGACAAGCAGGTCGTTGACGTGCTGGAAGATGTCCTCGCTGGAGCCGACGATCTTCCACCGCTGGTCGCCCTGGGGCTTGCGGAGCTCCTTGCCCAGCGCGGTCAGGTAGGCGGTCTTGCCCGAGTTGGGAAAGCCGATCAGCGCAATCGTGCGGGCGGCGTTCCGGACGATCTTCCGCAGGTCCTCCCGGCTGCCCGGCGGCGGCATCGCGCCGTTGGGCTCAGGGGATTCCACTGTCTCTATCGTTTCCATCGTTCGGTCATGCCTCCCTGAGGACCTCGACCAGCCCCGCCAGCAACTCTGCCCGGTCGGACGGGCCGGCCGTCTCCGAGGCGTTCGAGGCCACCGTCTGAATCCACGCGGCCAGGTTGGCCCGGACCTGCCCGCTCAAGGGCCGGCCGTGGCGGCGAATCGCCTCCAGCAGGACCGTGGCCGCTTCCATCGACGTCGTCTCGGCCAATGCCTCGGCCGCGGCGCGGGTCGGGGCGTCCAGCAGTTGGATCAGCCCGGCCCGCAGCACCTCCTCGGATCCGGTCGCCACCCACGCGTTGAGCACGAGCCGGTACCCCGCGTGCGGCTCGGCCCCCCGCAGCAGGGGCCAGGCCACGCGCTGCATCGCCTCGGCGTGGCGGCAGCGAAGCGCCGCGATCCGGTCCGGGTCGTCCGACAGGTCCGACAGGGCGATCTCGAAACCCGCCTCCAGCTCCCATCCCATCGACAGGGCCAGCGCGGGCACGGCGGCCACGGCCCGCGCCACCGGCGTCAGCACCGACTCGTAATGGTCCAGCGGCGAGGCGAGCGCGTCGGCGTCGCCGGCCGCCGCCAGGGCGGAGCGATACCACAACGCCGCCGCCCGCACCGACACCGGAGCCCGCGCCCCAAATTCCCGGGCGTTGCAGGCCAGCAGGTACCCCAGCACCACCGTCTCCGCCGCCGGCAACGGCGCCGCGGGCTCCCCGTCCGACCAGGCCCCCGGCGCCGCCAGCTCGGCCATCCGCTGGGGCCAGCAGCCCGGGTGGCGGACCATCGCCGCCACCAGCTCGGCCGCACCCGCCGGCGGACCGTCCGCCGGCGCGCCGTCGGCGCGGACCTTCCCCAGCTCGGGTGCCAGCACCGAGTCGAAGAAGCTCATCTGCTCCGTGTCCATGTCCGCCAGTTCGCTCATTGCTCCGGCTCGGTTGGGGATAGAACCACCCGGAAGGTCGTCCGTTCGTCGGCCCGGCGGCGCAGCTCCGTGCCGGTCTCGCCCGATCCGATCCTGCGCACGGGCTTGGCCGAGAGGATCGCCTGGGGGGTCGGATCCGTGTCGGGGACGTAGACCCACTCGCCGTCCATGCCGCTGCCGGGGGCCAGCCACATGTCCACCTGCTCGGCCTCCGCCTGCCGCGGCAGCCGGCACTCGTACCCCTCCAGGTCGTCGGAGAACAGCCCCGGCGCACTGGCCTTGAGGTAGTCCGTCAGGCGCTGGCAGTACTCCCGCGCCTCCTCGTAATTGGCGAAATGCACCGGCTTCTGCCTGCCCACGCCCACCTGCTGCCCGGCCACGCCGGCCGGCACGGTCATCAGCGCCTCGTATTCCTCGTACGTGACCGGCCGGACCGCCACGTAGATCGGCCTGTCGTGCTCCTGCAGCCCGCTGGCCACCGCGCTCAGGTCCTTCAGCGTCGCCTCCAGCGACTGAAACGACGTCTTCGTCGGCGGCAGGACCGACTGCTCGATCACCGGGGCCGAGGCCACGTAGACGTGCAGCAGCGCGTAGCCGACCACCAGCGCCGCCAGCAGCGCCAGGTACACGTGCACGGCCGCGAAAGGCCGGGTTCGCTCCGGCTCGACCGGCGTGGACTCCGGCACGTGCACCAGCACCCGCCGGGAAAGCGACTCGGACCTGCCCGCGTAGAAGTCGGCCAGGAGCTGCTCCAGTTCGGTCCGCTGGATCTCGTAGTTCTTCAGCAGCTCCGCCTCGTCCGAACCGCCGGTCAGCAGCTTCCAGGCGATGTTCAGGCCGCTGTGCGGATCGGCGGCGGCCTCGGCACCCACGACCTGGCAGAGCTCCTGGTACTGCTGGTTCCGCAACGGCTCGATCCACGTCTGGACGTCCACGCGGCGGGTGAGCCAGTGGTCGCGGTCGGTCAGCAACTTCAGCACGCCCCCGGTGGGCACGGCGGCGAAGGGCTCCCAATCGCGGAACACCACGCACCGTACCAGCGCGGCCTTGTCCAGCCCGATGGCCCCGCAGGCGGCGATGGCGGTGAGGAACTGGCCTGAATCGTCCCGCTGACACTGGAGGGCGAGGTAGACCAGCTCGTGCAGGAACCGGACCTTCGCCGAGGCCGACTCGCCAGGGCCGCCGACGGCGGCGACCTGATCGAACACGCGCTCGTAGAACGACTTGCCCTCCAGGGCCAGCACCGACCGGACCCACGAATCCGTCCGTGGCGGCTGCGCCAGCAGATCGACGGTGATCTGCTCGGCCCGCTCGTGGGGAACGACCTGGCAGAACGCCGCCGGTCGAAGCGCCATCACCGCCTCGGTCAGACGCTCCAGGCGGGTGGCTTCGTCGGCGGGATCGGTCGGCTCGTTCAGCGCCAGCGATCCGGCGTGCGCCTCGGCCAGCGGGTGCGCCCTGCCGTCGGGGCCCACGGCGGCGTGAACGCCCGCCACCAGGCACAGCGCGTCGACCGCCCAGGTGACGCCGGGGCGGAGGACGGACTGCCGGAATGGCGCCCAGTATTCCTCGGCCACCTGCTCGGCCCAGTGGGCCGGCACGCCGCGGGGGCCGCCGGGGGCGTACAGGGCCGACAGCATCACCCGGGTCAGTTTCGACCCGTCGGCGGCGCGGGCCAGCAGGCGGGTTCCCCCCGCCGCCAGCTCCTCCTTCAGGGCGTCCCAGTCCGTCTCCTCGAAGGCGTCGATCGCCGATCCGCCGGCGACCAACAGGTGGGAGATCAGGTCGACCACGCTGGCGGCCCGCGGATTGCCGGAGGCGCGGCACCCGGCCGCGTAGGCGGCGGCGGCGTCGACCGCCAGGCAAGCGTCAGGGTCCACCCCCAGACGGTCGAGGGCGTCGCGCACCGGCTCGTCGCGGACGAACCGCTGGCGCTGGGGGGCGTTGAGCGTCTCGGCCATGGACCCGGCGGCGCGGGCGAAGGCCTCGTCTCCATTGGACAGGTCCGCCGCCGCCTGCGGGTCGCCGTCCGGGGTGGTGGCGCGGGCCACGATCGCCGCGTCCCGAACCAGCACCAGCGAGTCCACGTCCAGCTCGAAGCAGCGGAACAGCGCCGAGATCTCCCCGGGGCCCGCCTCGTCCTGGGCGAACCGCAGCATCTTCAGCCGGAGCCACAGCCAGTCCGGCACCCGGCAGGAGCCGATCGCCGCCTCCGTCAGCATCCGGTCCAGACCCTCCAGGTCCGTCTCGAACTGCGCTTCCCACGCCAGCAC
>DASRZG010000645.1:0-6425 GCA_035686585.1 Phycisphaerae bacterium | reverse complement strand
GACCGCCAACGCCCGCCGCCGAAGCTCCGGCACGGGCGGGTTCGCCCTGATGGGCACCGCCGCGATCCCCCTGTTCGAGGACCCCAATACCGAAAAGGGCCTCCGCGAGTTGAAGGTCCCGCCCGACCGCTTCGCCGACCTGGCGGAGGTCCGCTTTGTGCCCATCCGCGTCCGCGAGGGCGACGACGCCAGTTGCCTCAACCTCAACCGCGCCCAGCGGCCCCAACTGCTGGGGGTCAACCCCGCCGAGCTGGCCCAGCGCAAGGCGTTCCAGTTCGCCCAAGCCGCGGAGGGGTTTTCGATTGACCGCGGCTGGTCGCTGCTGGAAGAACCCGCCGCCGACGGCGCGGTGCCGGGAGTCGCCGACGAGAACACGGTCGTCTGGGCCCTGCACAAGAAGGTGGGCGAGACGATCGACTACGTGGACGAGCAGGGCCGGCCGTTCAAGGTCCGGATCGTGGCGGTGATCGCCAACTCCATCCTCCAGGGCAGCATCCTGATCTCCGAGCGGGCCTTTATCGAGCGGTTTCCCTCCCAGGGCGGCTACCGGATGTTCCTGATCGACGCCCCCGCCGATAGGACGGAGGAGGTCCGCCGGACCCTTTTGGCCGCCGGGGTAGACCTCGGCCTGGAGTTGACCACCACCGTCGACCGGCTGGCGGAGTTCAGCCAGGTCCAGAACACCTACTTGGCGATCTTCCAGGCGTTGGGCGGGTTGGGGCTGATCCTCGGCAGCGTGGGGATGGGCGTGGTGGTGATGCGGAATGTCCTGGAGCGCCGCGGCGAGCTGGCGTTGATGCAGGCGGTGGGCTATCCCCGCCAAGTCCTGCACCGGCTGCTATTGACCGAGCACGCCGCGTTGCTGCTGGCGGGCGTGGCCTTCGGCGTGGTGGCCGCGATCGCCGCCGTCTGGCCCGCCCTCCGTTCCGGCGGCGCCGCCGTCCCCTACGCCCTGCTGGCCGCCCTGCTCGCCGGCGTCCTCGCCAGCGGCCTGGCCTTCACCTGGCTCGCCACCCGCGCCGCCCTCTCCGGCCCCCTCATCCCCGCCCTGCGGACCGAGTAAGGCGCAACGGTTGCGTGGGGAACCGTTTAGCCGCGACCCGAAGGGGAGCGCGTCGCCCGCCGGAGGCGGTGTGTTCGCATGCGCCTCCGCCATCCCAACAGCAAATATCGAATATTGAATACTGAATAACGAATGGCGAAGTGACGTCGGGAACGACATTCCCGCTGTCCCGGGACGGGGAGTGCCACCCGATGCGCCCGGTGGTGCGTCGTGTTACGTCGCGGGTTTCCAGCCCCGGTAGGCCACGTCGAAGTACAGGTGGTCGCCGGGCAGGGCGAGGATCTTCTCCAGCAGGAACCGCTTGCCGTTGATCGGCAGGCTGACGCGGATGGGGGTGGCGCCGGCCTCGACGGCCTGGGCGTCGGCGCGCTGGTCGAACTGCTGCTGCATCCTGGCCACGTCCTTGGCGGCGTCGGTGGTGACCACCACGGCGCCCCGGGCGGCCGAGAGGGAGGTGAACTCATCCACCAGCTTCAGCGCCCCGGTGAATCCCGGCTTGTTCCACCCGCCGGTGTAGGTGCCCTCGGCCGGCAGGTAGGCCTCGACCATCACGTGCAGGGCGGGCACGGCACAGACGGGCAGCTCGACGCGGTTGATCCCCGCCGTCGGGGCGGCCTCGGCGGGGGTGCGGACGTAGACCAGCTCCACCGGGAACGAGGCCAGATCGGCCGACGCCGAGCTCGACCGGACCAGCGGCGTCAGGATGCTGCCGTCGGCCTCGTCCCGGGCGACCGAGACGGTCTTGCCGGCAACGGTGACCGACCAGATCTCCGTCTCCTTGGGCATCTTCAGCCGGAGGAACTGATTCCGGTTGTTGCGGACGCTGTAGACGGCCTTGGTCATCCGCCGCCCGTCGTTGAGCTGCATCACCCGGAACAGCGCGCTGTCGATCACCGTCACCAGGGCCGCGACGGCCTGGTGCTTCTTGATCGCCAGCGGCACGGTGAAGTCGTCGGTCACGTAGCGGAACGCCAGCAGGATGGGCTGGTTGGTCATGGCGGCGATGTCGGCGGGCAGTTGGCGGACGTCGATCCGCGTGGCGCCCGCGGCGCCGGCGGAGGAGATCTCCACGTTGGCCAGGGCCGCCACGCCCACGTACCCCTTTTCCCGCTGAACGTCCAGCGCCCGGAGGACGGGGGCGTCGACGGCGTCGTCGGCGGGGCTCTCGAAGGCGACCCGCAGGCTGCAGGAGCCGATCGTCTCCTTGCCCAGCACCACGACTAACGCGCCCTTGTCGTCCACGCGCCAGTCCTGGACGCCGGCGCCGATCACCTCCAGCACGCTCGCGCCGGCGGGGACCTGCAGCTTCAGCTCGCGGACCGGGCTGTGCAGGATGTTGAAGTGAACGGTCTCCTGGCCGAGAAGGACGCCCTCGGCCACGCTGACCAGCGTCCGCGTCTCGGCGTACAGCTTGGTCGGGGCCTTGGCCACCTTGGGCAGCGCCCGCTCCCAGGAGACGTCCACGCCCGTCCCGCCGGGCAGGGCGGCCGCGGCGGCGGTGACGCCCTTGTCGGACTTGACCGCCAGCGACTGGGCGGCCGCCACCTTCACGTCGACGTTCTCCCGGTCGACCTTCACGTCGACCACGCTGGCGCCGGGCAGGACGGGCTGGAAGCTCACGCGGTTGATTCCCGCGGATTCGCTGACCGCCACGGAGAACTCGACCGTCACGTCCAGCGCGCCGGGCTGCTCGGTCAGGATCTCATAGTTCCCGTCCGCCGCGTTCAGGAAGGCGTTGGGCGGCAGCGTCGCCTTGGTGACCGCCACCGCCGCCGGCAGGATGGGGATCCGCTTCCAGCCGTCCTTGCGGAGGACCTGGATCTTCGCCGTCAGCGTCCACCTGGCCCCGTCGGCCGAGAGGGCCCCGGCGTAGTTGGCGGAGGTGACGATGTAGTCGGCCGGCGGCGGGGCCTCGGGCTTGGGCGCCTTGCGGTTGACCGACCACTCCAGCAGCTTCTTGAAGTCCTGCCAGGGCAGGTCGACCGTGGCCTTGCCGATCTTCTCGACCTTCACCCCGAGCAGCGATTCCACCTCGGCCCAGGGCACGGTAATCATTTGGCCCTGCTCGCCGGGCTTCTTGGCCGGGTCGTAGCCGGTGATCTTGACGAACTCGTCCCAGCTCAGGATGACCTGGCCCTTGCCGACCGGCGCCGCCGGCTGGGCCGTCGCCGCGGGGGCCAACACCCCTGTCACCGTCGCCGCCGCCAGCGCAATCCGCAGAATCTGTCGCATGTCAACGCTCCTTACTGACGTTCCCTGTGGTGTCCGTGTGGTCAATGGATTCGGTATGACGCTGCCCCGCGCCGCCCACTGGGGCGGTTGCGGGTTGGGTAGTTGCTTTCAGATCGTCCGGGGTGGAGATGACGACCATCCCGTCGCGGATGGCGAAGGCGAGCTTCCCGTTGCCCGCGACGTTGTCCAGTATGATCTCCAGCGCAATCCTGACGGTGGTCCGGGACAACTCGACATTCACCTTGCTGAGCTGATCCACGCCGAGGGGCTTGAGGGCTTCCCAGTCCACTCGAATGGGCAGGTTCGACACGTCGCGAAGGAACTGGAGCACGTCGGCCAGTGCGATCCAGTCGAAATGGAGTCTGGGCAGGACCTGGTCCATCCCCTGTCGTGCCCTGGCATCCGCTCGGACTTCTGGTGTCGACCAACCGCCCTGCAGGATCAGGCGGCGGCACGTCCCGCACCACGACGCTGCCCCCAGGTCATCTTGCGTCCACTTCCCGCCTTCGTGCTGGGCGGACCTCTCCCTGTCCTCAAGCAGCAGCACGAATTGGGCAATCAGCCGTCGTTGCTCGCGCGCCCATCGGTCCTGCGGGTATGCCTCGGTGATGGTGGTCAGGACGGCGAGGGCCTCTTTGTACTTGTGTTCCTCTCGCAGATCTCTTGCGCGCCGGCGGAGGGCGGCGTGCTTGCGGGCGGGCTCCTCGCGCGCGCGATCCAGCAGGGCCTCCGCGCGGGCATTCATGGCTTTGCGCTGTGAGTTGGGCAGGCGATGCGCGTTCAGGAGCACGAGGGTCTGCGCGGACCGGATATGCTCCCTGGCCCGGTCCATGTCGTCCTCATTGCGCCCGGCAGCAATGCCGCAGTCCGCCAGCTCGAGCTGCCGGTTGAAACGCATCCGGACTTCCTGCAGGGGCAGCCCGGCGAGCCTGCAAACCTCCGCCAGCGCCTCCCGGCCGTCGGCCTCGGTCGGCTTGCCGGGCGGGTCGGCTGCGGCGGCACAGGCAGCCAGGAGGCCCCCCATCGCGACGGCCCTGGGGATCATCGCTCCCCTCCTTTCCAGGCGTACTCGGCCTTGATGAACAGTGGGTCCGTGGGTTGGAGGAGTTTGCGTTCGAATCGTGCTTCCCGCCCGACGGCGGGCACGTCGAAGTCGGGAGGGACCTCGGCGAAGCGGATGTCTTCGGCCTGCTCGCGCCAGTTCTGCATGGCCCCGGCCCGCATGGCGGTCAGGAAGCCGCCGTTGGAGATCAGGATGTATTGATCATGAGGGAGGATGATGGAGTTGTCGTTGATGTCGAACTCGTTGTACCGCTCGGCCGCATAGGGGTTGTTGGCGATCATCCCGTTGGCCAGCAGGGCGTCGGTGCCGACGATGGTTTCCTGGAAGCGCGGATTGGCCGGGACCGCCTCGGCGGTGCGGCGCCGCCGCTCCAGGTCGCGCAGGGCGCGGAACCGGGCCTCGTCGATGATCGTGTAGGCCGTGCCGTTGTTGCCGGCCTTGAAGTCGATGCCCAGGGCGTTGGCCGTGGCGGTGTCCACGTTGATGTTGGCGCTGTTGACCACGATCTTCTGGCCGCGGTTGCGGGCGAGGGTCTGGGCGAGTTGCCTGCGGCTGAGCGCCGCCGGTTGCGTGGTCGGCTGGGTTGTGGCGGTCGTGGCGGGCCCGGGCAGGCCCGACCAGGGGTAGTTGGAGCGGACGAACCGCTCCCATTCGTTCGCGGCGGCGCCGTACGTCCGGGCCGCGTCGCCGTCGCTGTCTTCGGCCAGCAGGCCCCGCACCTTCTGTCCGGCGATCTGGCTGCTGTCGAGCTGGAGCTGGGACCCCCGGGCCTCGCGGAGCTGGGCCAGCAGCTCTTCGAGGGTCCGGAGGTTGTCGGCGGTCTGTTCGACGATCAACTGGCCGTTGACCACCCGGGCCTTGCCGGGGGCCCCGGGGGTGTTGGCGGACCACGACTGCGGCGCGACGGCGCTGCGGATCAGAGTGAGGGTCTCGTCGATCTCCCCCCGGCGGGCCTCGTTCACGTCGTCCTTATCGCGGCCGAAGAGCCCGTTGCCGCTGTTGTTGTTGCCGCCGGAGCTCAGGTCGATCCGGGGCCCTCGGAACTGCGGCGTCACCGCCAGCAGGTCGCGGATGTCGTAGACCCGCGTGGCTGTCGGCGTGCCGAGGTCCTCCACGGTCGAGACCACGATCACGCCTTCGTTCGCGACATAGCCGAGCGGCTTGCCGGCACGGACACTGCTCAGGACCTCCCGCAAGGCCTTCTCGAACGCGCACGCGGTCAGGCTGACGTTGACGGGGCTGTTCGGGTTGATGCCGGCGCTGCCCAGCTCATCCCATTTGACGTGGATGCTGACATTTCCCACGTCGCGGAGGAACTGGATCACGTCGCCCAGGGCGATGCCGCTGAAATTCAGCCTGGGCAGCACGATCCGAAGGACCCTCTGGACTTCGCTGTCGGCCGGGGCGGGCGAGGTGGTCGAGCGGCGTTGCAGCTCGATCTCGTCCCAGTCGCGCGGGTATCGGATCAAGCTGTACCACGGAATACTGGATTCCCGCACGCCCACCATCTGCTTCTCTTCCTCACGCAGGTGCTCGGCGTAGGCGGCCTTGTCCTGCAGCAGCGCCACGAACTGCGTCAGCACCCGGTGCTGCTCCGCCGCCCACGGGTCCTCGGGGTCGAGCCGGCAGACCCGCTCCAGGACCTCGACCGCCTCGGCGTACTTGTGCTCGTCGCGCAGGGCCGTCGCCCGCGCTTTCAGCTCGGCGATGCGCTCCATCCTCCGGCGCGGGTCCTCGCCCAGCTCGGCGTGCTGTGCCTGCGTCTGTTCCATGAGCCACTGGCGGCTCTGGCTGTCCAGCAGGGCCAGGGCCTCGTCGATCCGGGCCTTGTACTGCCGGTACTCGTCGTCGGTGAACACGGACCTGGCCGTGACCAGAATAGTCTCTGCGTATCGCAGCTCATCGCCGGCCCGGCTGAAACTGTCCTGGTCAGGCGCACTTCCCAGGGCGGCCTTGGCCCGTTCCAGGGCCTTGTCGACGCGGAAAGACGCCTCCCCCGTGCGAATCCGCCCGCTCCTGGCTACCTGAGCGATTGCCTTCGTGCCCGAGGACCGGCCGGCGGCCCCT
>DASRZG010000644.1:0-5068 GCA_035686585.1 Phycisphaerae bacterium | reverse complement strand
GCCAGCGGCAGCAGCCGGGTGGCGCTGGAGGTGATGATCACGACCATCACCAGCACCACCAGGTTGACGTTGATCAACGGGGTGACGTCGGGCTCGTCGATCTGACGGTGCTGGGGGATCATGCCGGCAGGCTCCACGCCGAGGGACCGGCGGACATCACAGGTCTCCCAGGGCGACGAAGACGCGGTTGGCCTGCTGCCGCAGGTCGCGGACGGCGGTGTTGGCGCTGTCGCTGAGCAGGTTGTAGGCAATGAAGGCCGGGATGGCGATGACCAGCCCGATCGCCGTCGTCCACAGGGCCTGGGAGATGCCCGCGGCCACGATGGTCGTGTCGGTGCCCAGCCCCTGCGCCCGGATGTCGGTGAACACGCGGATGATGCCGAAGACCGTGCCCAGCAGGCCCAGGAACGGGGCGGTCCCCGCCAGCGCCGCCAGCAGGATCAGGTACTTGCGGAACCCTGCCAGGACGCCGTCCAGGGCGTCGTCCAGCAGCAGCAGCGTGGTCTCGGGACTGTCGGAGACGTCGTGCTTGAGCACGTGCCCCATCGCCTGCGCCAGGGGGGCGTCGGAGGCGTCGAAGGCCTCGGCCAGCTTCGCCCGGTCCGGCTTGGCCAGCAGCGGCTGGAGTTGCTCGGCCATCGCCGCCGACTTCGACCGCGCCGACAGCCGGGCCAGCACCCGCTCGCCGATCAGGCCGATCGTGGCGATCGAATAGATGATCAGCGCCCAGATCACCGGATCGACCCACCAGCGGTACACGCCCAGCTCCTTGGCCGGAGCGGCCCCGGGCTCTGCGGCAGCGGCGCCGGCCGCCACCGCCAACAGGATCACCAACGTCAATGCGCACAAGGCCCGAGCTGAAGGCATGTTGCCTGCTCCTTCCAACAGTCGCCACAACGTCACAGGCCCCGGGGGGCGGTCCGCCGCCACCGCAGGGCACACTCATGTAACCACGAATTGACGCGCTCGTTATCGCCGCCGGATCTTTTTTTCTCGGCGCGCGGGCGTTCGGGCTTTTCTTCGCAAGTGTCGCAAATGCCCTGTCCTCTGTCCGGCCGTTGTGGTAAACTGTCTGGCAATCCGTCCGGAGCACCGAACCTGAGCCCCGCTGGAGTCGCCATGAATCGGGTCCTTGCCCTGCTGACCGCCTTGGCGCTGCTGGCCGCACCCGCCGGTGCGGACCGAGTCCTGCTCAAGGACGGTCGGACTTTCGAGGGCAAGGTCACCGAGGCCGACGGCAACGTGCTGATCGAGGTCAGCTACGGGACGGTCAAGTTCCCCGCCGCCCAGGTCGAATCCATCGAGCGGATGCCCACCGCCGACGAGGTGCTCCAGTGGCAGCTCGGCCAGATCGACCGCTCCGACCCCGATGCCCTCTGCCAGGCGGCGGAGTGGGCCCGCGATAACCACCTGACCAAGCAGGCCGACGAGCTGCTGACCGACGTGCTCAGCATCGACCCCAACCACCTGCGGGCTCGGAACCTGCTGGGCTACCTCCGCGCCGACGGCAAGTGGATGGAGGTGCCCGAGGCGATGGACCTCGCCGCGGCCCGGCTCGAGGCGGGCAAATGCGAACCGCTCCTGTGCGAGCTGCTGCCGGCGATCCGCGAGGTGGTCGACGACCCCAGGCAGCTTGCCCGGCTGAAGGACATCGAGGCCCACGGCCGGCTTCGGCTGGGGCAGTTCGGCCTGGCGCGGAAGGCCTTCGCCGAGCTGGCAGCCACCGCCGCACCCTCCGACGCCGCCAAGTACAAGGCGATCGCCCAGATCCTCACCAGGTACCCCGAGGGGATGTACGTGATCCGGGAGACCTATCCCGCCACGGCCATGCTGCTGTCGGCGAACCCCTCGCCGCTGAAGCCGGGCCCGGCGTCGCTGTCCAGGCCGGAGGTGCTCGCGGCGGCGCTGCGGGACCACGCCAAGGCGGAAGTCGCCCGGGGCAGGGACCTGATGAATCAGGCACGCGGGCTGGCCAAGACCGAGCCGGAGGCCGCCAAGGCCCGGTACGAGCTGGCGGGCGAGTGCTTCGACGCCGCCGACGCCATCGTGCCGCGGATCGCGCGGAGCTACCGGGTGGAGATCGCCCGGCGGCAGGTCGAGGCGATCACCGACGGCATCAAGGTCGAGGCGCAGAAGTTTGACCTGCTCAAGGAGGAGCTGGGCAAGCGGAACCTCTCGCCCATCGCCTACCGCGACCTGCTCACCCGCATGCTGCGGACGCTGAACAACATCCGGTCGGACCTCAACGCGGTGCTCCGGCTGGCCGAGCCGTTCGAACGCGAATTGATCCTCGAGATCACCGACGCCAAGGGAGAGCTTCAGACGATCAACGCCCTTCGCGACGTCCTGACCGAGCAACTGAATGCCCTTCGATAGCCGGACCATTCTGGCGCTGTGCCTGCTGGCGGCGGTGATCGGTCTGCCCGCCCGCGGGGCCGACCCGCCCGTGCCGGCGGTCGAAGGCATCCAGCAGGGTCTGACCGCCCTGAGCGAGGGCGACGGCCGCCTGGCCGAGCAGATCGCCCTGGCGGTCACCCGCAGCCCCGATCGCGGCGCTTGGCGGGCCTGGCTGATCGTCGCCACCGCCCGCGAGCGGCTGGGGCGCAAGGACGAGGCGGCCGATGCCTACCGCGAATTCATGTCCCGCTGCGCCGACCCCGGCGAACGGGCGTATGCCGCCGGGTGCGCCCGCCGCTGCGACCGGGCCAAGGCCGCACCCGCCGCCGACGGCTCGCGGCGCCTGACCGACGACGACCTGGCCCGGCTGGCCGAGGTGGCCGACCAGACCTTCACCGAGTCGAGCGAGCACTTCGTCGTCCGCGCCCGCAACGCCGAGCTGGCCCGGATCGTCGCCCGGCAGGCCGAGGCCGACCTGGAGCGGATCTGCGGCACGCTGCTGGGCGGGCAGGCCTATCCCCACACCGTGGACATCCACATCTGGACGGACGTGGCCGAGTACCGCCGCCACGCCACCAGCGCCGCCGAGTGGTCGGGCGGGTCGTACCGCCTGGCCCGCGGCGAGGACGGGTTCATGATCCGCCGGATCGACCTGACCCAGCTCGACGCCCAGCGCCGCTTCGACCCCGCCGTTCTCGACCGCGTCCTGCCCCACGAGATGTGCCACCTGGTGATCGGCGAGCTGTTCGGCGGCGCCCACTGCCCGCTGGCGATCAACGAGGGCCTGGCCATGATGGCCGAGGCCACCACCCACAACGGCAGGATCCGCCTGGCCGGGGCGGCCGTGGCGACCGGGGCCGCCACCGATCTGTCCGCCCTGCTCCGCCTGGGCCGCTGCGACGATGTCAACCCGGACGTCTTCTACGCCCTCTCCTACAGCCTGATGGCCTTCCTCCATTCCCGCCTGACGGCCGGGCAGTTCCGCGAAACGCTGGGCCACCTCAAGGACGGCTTGGCGCTGGACGAGGCCCTGCAGCGGGCCCTGTACGAGCCGCCGAACGAGGAGTTCCTGGCCAGCCTGGAGCGATCCTGGCGGGCGGAAGTCCTCCGCCAGTCCCAGTTCCTCCAGGCGCTGGACGTCGCCGCCATCCCGTACTGACCCGCCCCCGCCGACCGCCCCCTCACGCGCCCCACTGAGGGGGGGTGTTTACAAAACGGTCAAATGTAAACACCCCCCACATGCACATAAGCCATTTTAATATAATGCCCTACACGCTTCTTCCCCTGTTGACGCCGGAAGCATGTAAACACCCATGTAAACAGACTATTACTGTAATTCATGGAATTCCGATTCGTTGCAGCCGACCTCCCAGGGGGCGTTTGCGGGCACGAGTCGACTGTTTCGGACCGCCCCGGCGAGATTTCTGCCGCTGCCCCCGCCAAACCGGTTGCCACCGTCTGCCGATAAGGGGTATGATTGGTTCCCCGGACGCCAGCCGCCGACCTAGCTCAACGGTAGAGCACAGCTTTCGTAAAGCTGGGGTTGAGGGTTCGAATCCCTTGGTCGGCTTTCACCCGCTTGCGGTTTCGCGAAAGCGGGATCGTCCGAACACTCCCCCCCGCTTGCGGTTTCGCGAGGTGGGGACGATCCGGACATTCAAGGAGATCCGGATGGTCATAGCACACCACCTCATCTGGACCGGTTACGGGTGGTGGTTGCCCAACGACCCTCGCGGGAGCACGTCCCACGTGATCAGAAGCGACGTGATCGCGGAGCTTGGGGCGCTTCACCACGGGCGCAAGCGGGTCCAACCCGCATCCACGGACGTACGGCGCTTCTACGCGACCGCCCAGGACGTCCTGCGATACCCCCTACTGTCCTTCGACCCGGCGGAGATCGAGATGGTGGCCGGGGGAATCCGCGAGGCCGTCCTCACGAGCAACTACACCTGCTACGCCTGTGCCGTCATGCCGGACCACGTCCACGTGCTCCTGCGGAAGCATCGCCACAGCGCGGAGGAGATGATCGCGGTCATGCAGCGTTACTCCGCCGCCCAACTGCACGGAGAGGGCGCATGCGAAGACAGTCATCCGGTATGGGGCGGGGGCGGGTGGAAGGTGTTCCTCGACCATCCCGACGAGGTGCGAAGGACGATCAACTACATCCGGGATAACCCGGTCAAGATGAGGATGCGCCCACAGCAGTGGGCGTTCGTCCGCCAGTACGACGGATGGCCTTTCCATCCGGGACACAGCCCGAACTCCCCGTATGCGCGACGCGGGCGCGGGGAACCGTTTCGCAGGAAGTCCTGACGGCGCTGGGGAACGAGGGGGAATATCCGACACGTCCCGCTTTCGCGAAACCGCAAGCGGGGGGGAGTGTCCGGACGATCCCGAATTCGCGAAACCGCAAGCGGGGGGGAGTGTCCGGACGATCCCGCTTTCGCGAAACCGCAAGCGGTTCTTGCGCACCCGGTTGCGGATCGTCTGGGGATCAATCTCGTCTCACCGGACGATATCAAAATACCGCTCGAAGAACCGGTCCGGATCCACGTTGCAGGCGATGGTGTGGGGCTTTTCGTCGGTGCGGTCGGTGCGGTCGGTGAAGACCGTCCAACCGAGGGTCGGCGGGGTCAGCGAGACGGTCACCGTCCCGTCGCGGTATTCGCAC
>DASRZG010000643.1:0-13325 GCA_035686585.1 Phycisphaerae bacterium | reverse complement strand
GATCCCGGCTTACATACAATGTACCCGCCACCACCGCCCATGCAAGCCCGCCCGGCGCAATGACGACATGATGGGTGTTAATGTTGTCGACCGTGGCGGCGGGGAAGCCCTCCGTGACGTGCCGCCACTCCAAACCGGCGTTGTCGGTGCGGTACAGGCCGCCGTGGACGTTCTCGCCGTGCGGACCGTCGCTGACGCTGGCCAGGATGCAGTCCGGGTCGGCCGGGTGCACGGCGATCGCCCTGCCGTAGCGGTGGTCCAGGCCCTGGCCCCGGTCCAGCCACGACAGCCCGCGGTCGGTGGACACGTAGACGGCGTTGGCTGTGTTGGCGTAGACGCGGTCATCGTCGGCTGGGCAGGTGGCGACCTGATGCACGTCCTCGTGCAGCTCGGGCGTGACGGGCTCCCACCGCCGGCCCCGGTCGGCCGAGCGCATGATCGAGCCGACGTGGATGTCGGCGTAGACCCAACCGTCCCGCGTCGCCGCCAGCGACCGCACCGCCGGCGGGCCGCCCCAGGGCGTGTGCCAGCGGTCCCGGCAAGGCAGCGTGTCGAAGGCCTCGACCCGCTGGGCCGCCCCGTCGCCTTCCACCAGGTGCACGTGCGGGGGCTCGGTGCCGATCAGCAGTTCCAGGGGGTCGGAATGGAGGATCAGCATCGACTCGATCCGGTCGGTGATCCCGGTGGCGACCTCGCGGACCCGCCCGTCCAGCAGGACCCGAAGCCGCCCGCCGGGCAGGGCGATCACTTCGCACCGATCGCTTTCCGCCACGGCCGCGATTGAATCCGCGTCGATCCGCAACTCCGCGTCGGCACTGGAAGCGTCGCCCGGCAGGAAGAAGACTTTCGTCTTGGTCGCGATCAACATCCCACCAGCTCCTTATCGATAAACCAGTATAGGAGGCTGGCAGAGAGCGAGAGGACCACCCGGATGCCCCGGTCCGTGGGTTGCTGCCTCTTGGAGGGAGCCGGACAAGCCGAACAACGGCTTGTCCGGGGCACCCGGTCCGTGGGTTGCTGCCTCTTGGAGGGAGCCGGACAAGCCGAACAACGGCCCCAATGGGACAAGCTTGTCCGGGGCACCCGGCTCCCGGTTTCTGTTGCCTATTGCCTGGTGCCTGCCCAACGGGCCAAGCGTGCCTGTCCTACGGTGGGCACTCTTTTTCGAGCAGTTCCGCGTAGGCGGCCATGATTTGGCGGGTGATCGGGCCCGGGGCGCCGTTGCCGATGGGATAGTCCTCGACGCAGACGACCGGGCGGATGCCCGCGACCGAGGAGGTCAGGAATACCTCGCCGGCCTTGGGGATCTCTTCCCCGCCGATCACGTCGTCGGCGTGGACCGTGATCCCGGCCGCCCCGCACAGCTCGATGACGGCCTCGCGGACCACGCCGGGCAGGACGGGGGTGGCCGGCGACGGCGTGTATACCTCGCCCTCGCGGACGAGGAAGACGTTGCAGAAGCACGCCTCCGCCAGATGCCCGGCCGTGGTGAACCACAGGGCCTCGTCGGCCCCGACGGCGGCGGCGGCCTGGCGGGCGAGGATCCGCGTCAGGTAGCAGCCCGTCTTGACCCCGGCGATCGGATCGCCCTCGTACTGCCGGACGCTGTTGACGATCACGCGCAGGCCCTTGGCGTACCAGCGAGGCTCGTTGCGGAAGGCGACGGCGGTGACGACGGTGGTGGGCCGGACCTCCATGCCCACGGCGCCGGCGGTCAGCGTGATGCGGACGCGGGCCTCGGGGAGGGCGTTGGCCTGGAGCAGCCGCTGGACCGCGGCGGTCAGCTCCTCGCCGGTGGCGGTGTGCGTCAGGCCGATCCTGCGGGCGTTGTCCGACAGCCTCGCCAGGTGCCGGCCCAGCCGGAACACCTTGCCGTTGTGGGCCAGCATGGTGGTGAAGACGCTGGCCCCGTGCAGCAGGCCGGCGTCGAAGACGCTGATCCTGGCGCGATCGGCGGGGACGATCTCGCCGTTGAGATAGACGTGATTGTCACTCATGCCGGGCCATCATAGCGGCACGGGGGGTCGGGCCGCCATGGGCCGCGTTGTCCCGCACACCGGGGAAGACAGGGGACAGGGCGCGGGGAACACCAACGCCGCCGAACGGCAAGCCGACTACCGGAACTGGCTTGGCCGTTCGGCGTCGCTGCCTTTCGAACTCGCGGTGCGAAGCAGCGCCCGCGGTCAGGGCCTGACCATCTCCGGCGGGAGGGAGACGTTGGCCTTGTAGTTGGACCGGTTCCACAGCGGGCCGGTGTAGCGGGGCGGGACGGAATGCGGGGCGTGCCCGGAGGCCTTGAATACCGTGAACCGCTCGAAGTCCCACGCCAGCACCTCGTCCCTGCCGTCGCCGTCGAGGTCCACGGCGTCGCAGGCCAGGTGCGGATGGCCGTAAGGGAACGTCACCACCCGCCGGCCCACGCCGTCGAGCATCCCGCCGGTGTCGGGATGGGCGGACAGCAGCAGCAGGTCCGTCCCGTCGCCGCGCCAGCGGACCGGGGTCAGGGCGCTGGCGGCGTGCCAGGGCTCCGACTCGTGCAGCTTCACGCCCGCACCGTCGAAGACGCTGAACACCCCCTGGCTCGCCCAGTAGGTGATGGTGGCGATCTGCACGCCTCCCGCATCCGGCAGGAAGCTGCCGATCGACATCTTCTGGAGGTGCCCCGTGTGGTGGCGGGCGAGGACCTCCCCGCCGGCCGAGAGCAGGATAAACCCCGCCTCGCCGGCCACCAGGGCCACCTGCAGGTCGTCGCGGTCCGGGTGGAACCGCCCCACCCCGATGCCGTCCACGTGATCGTGGAACCGCTTCTGCCACAGCAGCTCGCCGTCGGCGGAGATCAGCGAGTACCCGCAGAGCACCTCGTCCCGCCCGTCGCCGTTGATGTCGAACGCCAGCGGGTAATGCCCGGTGTTGAGCACCACGTGCCAGATCGGCTCCAGCGTGTCGGCATCGTAGGCCCACAGGTTGGAGTAGCGGTCCTTGATGAGGATCTCCCCCAGCCTGCCCCGGCCCGACAGGTCGCACAGGTGGATGCTGTCGCCGCAGATGCGGTCGTAGTGGTCCTCGGCGAACCAGACGATCTTCAGGTCGCGCGTGGAACGCGGCGTCGGCGCCGACCGCAGCAGGCTGCCCGTGCGGGCGTCGCGGACCTGGATCTGCCAGTCCCGGCACATCACCAGCTCGCACCGGGTGTCGTTGTCGATGTCCGCCACCTGGAACGGCAGGTCGAACGTCGGGGCGTCGTCCAGGCTGGTCGGCTTGACCGGCGCGCCGAGCTGCCACAGCACCTCCCCATTGGGGCGGAAGGCGGTCAGGCAGGAAATCTGGGAGTAGTTGCCGCCATCGGCGCGGAGGGAGTGCTGGCCGATGATGAACTCCAACTCCCCGTCGCCGTCCAGGTCGGCGATCCGCAGGCTCCTGCCGGCGCCGAAGTCCCCCAGCGAGCACTCCGAGACCGCCACGGGCCCCGGGTTGGCGCGGCGGAGGCCCGCCAACTGCTTCTCATACGCCGAAAGCCGCTGCCGGCGTGCCCGCGCGGCCCGGGGGGGGCAGGAGAGCCGGGGGGCGGCGAACCGCCCGGGGGCGTGGGCAATCAGCCCCACCTTGCCCTCGCGCCTGGGCCCGTCCAGGACGCCGGTGACGAACGGCTCCATCGCCCCTTCGCACACGGCCTTGCCGTCGACCAGCGCCCGCGCCCTGCCGGCGGCGATCTTGACGCCGATCCGCCGGTAGTCGTCCACGCCCCAGGCCAGATCGGCCGAGGCGATCACCGTGCGGGCGTCGTGCTCGTTGCGGACCAGCGCCAACCGCCCCGACGGCTCCCACAGCAGGGCGAAGAACGTGCGGTTGCCGTGGTAGCCGAACACCAGCCCGCACGCGCCTTGGCTGGACAGCGGCCTGACGTCCGCGGTGAAGGTCCCTTCCTGGAGCGCCCCCGCCCCGTCCAGCACGAGGATGGCCGGGCGGGTGGGCATGAGCTGTCCGGCTTCGAAGACGGGCCGGTCGCCGTCGTGTGCCACCTGCCAGCAGGGCCCGGTCTGCCCGGTCCGCAGGACCGCGTCGGCCCAGGCGTCGTCCTCGGACACCACCGGCGGGGTGTGGTACTCCCCGAACGCGCTTCGCCGCTGGGAGACGGGCCCGGGCGTCAGGCCCTGGAACGTCTCTTCGAGCAGCACGATCTCGCGCGGGGACGAACGGCTCTTGCGGGCCTTGGCGGACATGGAAGCTCCTTGTCGTGTTCAGCGGCTTTGATGGGGAAGGATACGACAACGACGCCAAAAGGCAAGGCTTTGGAGGCGGCGCCCCTGATCTGAAGGAAGATCTTCTGGTCCCGCCTCCGGCCGATGGGGGCCTTCGCGAAACCGCAAGCGGGATCCCTACGCGCCGGGGGTGCTTCGCAATCGTCAATCGTCAATCGACAATCGTCAATCCGCAATCCGGACCGTCAGGCCCCGACGGCCTCGGTGGGTTGTTCGGCCATTTCGGCGGCGTCCTCGAAGCGGACGGCGATCCGGGTGGAGACGCCGGGGGTCTGCATGGTCACGCCGTAGATCTGGTCGGCCATGGCGATGGTGCGTTTGGCGTGCGAGATGACCACGAACTGGCTGAGGCCGAGGAACTCGCGGACGAGCAGGACGAAGCGCTGGGTGTTGGCCTCGTCGAGGGCGGCGTCCACCTCGTCCAGCAGGCAGAACGGGCTGGGCCGGGCCTTGAAGAAGCTGAACATCAGCGACAGGGCGGTCATGGTCTTCTCGCCGCCGGACAGCAGGCTCAGCGAGCGCAGCTCCTTGCCGGGCGGGCGGGCGACGATCTCGATGCCGCTTTCCAGCACGTCCTCCGAGTCGGTCAGCACGATGTCGGCCTTGCCGCCGCCGAAGAGCTTGCGGAACAGCTCGTTGAAGTGCGACCGGACGGCCTGGAACGACTCCTCGAACCGCCGCCGGCTTTCCATGTTGATCTTGCGGATCAGCTCGGCCAACTGCCGCTGGGACGAGCGGACGTCCTCCATCTGGCCGGTAAGGAACTCGTCGCGCTTCTGGAGCTCGTCCTGCTCGGCGATCGCGTCCAGGTTGACGTTGCCCAGGCGCTCGATCCGGGTCCGCAGGTCGGCGATCTCCGTCTTGACCGCCTCCCAGTCCCGCTGGTCGTCGTGCTGGTAGCCGCCGTACAGGGCGGGCAGGTCCATGCCCAGCTCCTCCGACGTCCGGGCGATCAGCGTCTCGATGCGGACCTCCACCTCGCCCAACTGCACCCGCTGCTCGCCGGCCGCGGCGGCCAGCTCCTCGTGACGGCGGCGCTGCTCGATGAGCTCCTTGCGGACCTCCTCCAGCCTCGCCGCCAGCGACCGGCGCGACTCGCCCAGTTCCTCGCCCTCGGCCACCAGGGCCGCCTTCCGCTCGGACAGGTCCTTCTGCGACTGGTGCGCCTCGGCCGCGCCCTGCTCGGCGGCGACGCGGCGCTGCCGGGCCTGCTCGATCTGCGCCGCCAGCTCCGCCAGCTCCTGGCGGGCGCCCTCGGCCGCCGACGCCACGTGCGCCAGCGTCTCGCTCAGCCCGTCTCGCTTCTGCCGGGCCTCGGCCAGGCGGACCTGCGCGGCGGTCCGCTCGGCCGCGACCGACTCGACGCGACGCGACGCCTCGGCGATCGCCTCGGTCAGCCGGGCGATCTCCGACTCTCTCTTCCGCCGCAACTGCTCCAACTGGTCGGCCTGGTCCTTGGCCTCGCCCTGCGCCCGGACGGCGGCGTCGATCTCGGCCGCCAGTTGCCGGACCTCCTCCGCCACCAGCGGGGCCTCCTTTTCCAGCTCGGCGATCTGCTCGACGAGCCCGTCCAGGACCGTTTCGTGCTCGACGCGTTCGGCGTTGGCCTCGTAGACCGCGGTCCGCAGCGCCTTGGCGACCTCGGCCTGGTGGTCGCGCTCGGCGCGGACCTCGCGCCGCCGCGCCTCCAGCAGGTCGATCGCCCGCTGGCTTTCCACCAGCCGTCCGGCCAGCTCGGCCAGCTCGCTGCGTCGGGAGATGATCCCGGCCGGTGCGGCGCCCGAGCCGATCCGGACCCGCCCGTCGGCTTCCAGGACTTCCCCCGCCAGCGTCACGAACCGCCACGGGCGGGCGTCCGCGGCGGCGATCATCCGGGCGCGGCAGAGGGATTCGACCACCAGCGTCCCGCCCAGCAGGGCGTCGACCACGGCGGCCAGGGACCCGTCGCGGCGGACCCATTCCGACGCGCGGGCGATAGCACCCGGCACGGGCTCGGGCCGCGGGTCGTCCCCCCGGCCGGCGATCCGGTCGAGGCAGATCAGTTCCACCCCCCCGCCGCCGGCAAGCAGTTCGCGGAGCTTGGGGGCGGATTCCAGCACGTCGTCGAGGCGGTCGGCGACCAGGCGCTGCTCCGCGCCGCCCAGGGCGGCCTCGATCACCTCGGCGTGGGCCAGGTCGGTCTCCAGGAAGTCGCCCAGCACGCCGCGGACGAAGGGCAACTTGCCTTCGGCCACCGCGGCCAGCGCCCGGCGGACGCCCTCGCCCAGGCCTTCGTACCGCCGCTGCATCTCCTCGAGCACCCCCTGGCGGCTCCGCAGGGCGCTGTAGTCCTGGCGGGCACGGGAGATCCGCCCTTCCAGGCGGTCCTCCTCGGCCTCCAGCTCGCCCTGGCGGACGTGGGTGGCGTCCAGCCGCGACTGAGAGTCGCTCAGCACGGCGCGGATCTGGTCGAGCCTCCCCTGCTCGCCCGATCGCCGGGCGAAGAGGTTCTCCAGCGACCCGCTGATCTCTTCGGAGCGCCCCGCGAGGCGCTGCCTCTGTGTGTGCAGGTTGTCGCGCCGCAGGCCGTGGGTGTTGATCTCGTTGTGCAGTTGGGCGGTGCGGCGCAGCAGGTCCACCGTGCCGTTCTTCTCGTCCTCCAGGCTCCCGCGGAGCTGGGCGAGCTGCTGGGCCTCCCTGGCCGATTCGTCGCGGAGGGCGGCCTCGCGTTGGGCCAGGTCCTCCAACTGCCCGGTCAGGGCCTCCAGCCGCTGCCGGTGGCCCTGCACCTGGGCTTCGTAGGATTCGATCCTCGCTTCCAGCTGCTCGCGCCGGGCGGCGTCGGTGGCGATGGAGTCGGCCAGCTCGGTCGCCCGCGCCGCCAGCATCTGCTCTCGCTGGCGGCAGGCGGCCAGTTGGGCGTTGAGTTCGGAGATCTGCCCGTCGAGGGCGCGCGCCTGGGCCTCCAGGTCGGCGACCTCGGTCTCGGCGGCGCTTCGGGAGGCCTCGAGCCGATCCGCGCGGGCGGACAGTCGGCTGAGGGCGTCGGTCAGCTCGTCGGCGCGGGCCTGGCCGGTGCGACGCTCGCCGCTGAGGCGGTGATACTCGGCCAGCGAGAACAGCGACCGCAGCTCCTTGAGCCGCTCGCTGTAGGCCTGGTAGTTGCGGGCCTTGCCCGCCTGGTACTTGATCGACCGCAGCCGCTTCTGCACCTCGCCCAGGATGTCGGTCAGGCGGAGGAGGTTCTGCTCGACCCGTTCCAGGCGGCGGAGGGCTTCGCGCCGGCGGGCCTTGTACCGCGAGATGCCCGCCGCCTCGTCGAACAGGGCGCGCCGGTCGGCGGCGTTGGCCTGGAGAAATGCCTCCACCCTGCCCTGCTCGATCAGGCTGTAGGCGTCGGCGCCCACGCCGGTGTCCATGAACATCTCCCGGATGTCCTTGAGCCGGGCGAGCTCCTTGTTGATGCGGTATTCGCTCTCCCCGCTGCGGTACAGCCTGCGGGAAATGGCGATCGTCCGGTCTTCCTTCCGGGCCTCGGCGGCCTCCTTGCCGGCGGCGCTGTCGGGGAGGACGCCGGCGGCGTCCTCGAAGGTCACGGACACCTCGGCGTACCCGGCGGAGCGGCGCTGGCTGGTGCCGTTGAAGATCACGTCCAGCATCTCCCCGCCGCGAAGGCTCTTGGCGGACTGCTCCCCCAGGACCCACTTGAAGGCGTCCACCACGTTGCTCTTGCCGCACCCGTTCGGGCCGACAACGCACGTGACGCCCTCGTGGAATTCGAACGTCGTCTTGTCGGCGAAACTCTTGAACCCGACCAGAGTCAGTGACTTCAACCTCATGGACAGCGTCCTTGCAAGGCACTCTCAAACACCGGGGCCATTCCCTGGCCTCCGCCCGGCCGGGCTACCCATCCTCTTCGGGCATGTCCGGCCTGCCCATCGACGGCGTCGAGGAATAGATTGTCCGCAACTCCTCCGACCGCTGCAACACGAATTTGGCCGGAACGTGCCGGCCGGCGGAAAGCCCGTGCAGCACGCCCACCACCTGCGAGTACGTCAGCCCGAGGCCCTCGATCTTCCCGTCCAGCCCGCGGTGCGGCAGGCGGCCCATCACGCGGACCAGCTCGTCCACCTTCGGGTCGATCTGGAACGTCTCGCTCATCTGCCCCGTGCGGGGGACCTTCCGCACCACGCCGACCTTGTCCTCGGCCTCGATGGCGTTGATGGTGACCAGGTCGTCGCCCTGGCAGTAGAACACCGGCCTGTAGATCGGGATGTTCTGCCCGAACAGCACCACCTTGGGCTGGCCGGTCGAGCTGGCATAGACGGCGAACTCGCCGTCGGTGTTCACCACGTCCAGCACGAACTGCTTGGAGATGTCCTGCCGCGAGATGACTCCCCCGCCGCCCCGGTCGGACAGCGCCTCGTACGCCGCCACCCGGAGCACCTCGTTGGGGCTGGACACCAGGCGCTTCAGCACGCCCAGCCCCTGGGCGAAACGCTTCGCCCTGCCCAGCTCGCCCACCGCGGGAATCTGGAAGTTCGAGTCCGTCCGCTCCGCCAGGTAGATCATCGGCTCGACCGCCTGCACGTCGCCCAGCCTCAGGCCCGCGCGCGACGAGTAGAACGCCGCGGCCGGGTTCTCCGACGCGTACAGCGGGCGGATGGCCGGAAAGACCTGCCGGCCCATCGCCTCCCAGACCAGCGAGATGTCCTCGTACCGGGCCGTGGGCAGCTCGATCTCTTGCGCCAGCCGGCGGGCGTAGCGCTCCTGTCCGCCCGCCCCGCCCTGCACGTGCACGTGCGTCAGCAGGCGGAGGAAGTGCATGTAGTCCTTCTCCCACTGCGCCGGGATGGACAGGTCGATGACCGTCGAGGTCTTCGCCGTCGCCACCGGCGATTCGGCGCCGCTGAAACGCTGGTTGATCCGCTCCTGGATCAGGTTGGACATGCGGTAGTCCGCCCGGCGCAGCTCCAGCCGCACCGGCCTGGACCGCACGACCACCCCGCCGTCGAGAACCCGCCCCGCACGCAGGCTCGCCTTCGACTCGGGCTTGGTGGGGTCCACGAACGGGTTCACGAACACCGCGCCCTGCCCTGTCGCCCACGGCTTGGCCTGCCCCGACGAGCGGAAGAACGACTCGCCCAACACCAGCCGAAGTTCCGTCCCCATCAGCATCCCCCCGTCCAGGCTCACCGTCTGCGTCCCGGGAAGGGCCTCGACGTACAGGTCGAACCGCGTCCCCGCCGGCGCCGCCGCCGGGATCCGCCCGCGGACCGAGACCACGGCCGTGTCCAGGTCCTCCAGCATCCGGCCCGGCGTCAGCGCGCCGGTGCCCTCCCGGTAGGAGTGCACCTTCCACTTGAGCATCTGCTCGGTGAGGTACTTTCGCAGCGTCGGCGGGACCTCGGACGAGCCCGCCTTGCCCAGCCCGACCACCAGCCCGTAGCCCTGGGCCTCCATCACGTCGTGGCCGACCAAGTGGGCGTATTCGCCCACCGTCTCGGCCACCCCCGCCGGCGCTGGCGCCCGCGGCGCCCGTTCCACCGCACCCAGCGGCCCGGACCGCGACAAGCCCCGACAGCCCGGGCACGCCAACTCAGCCACAACGCACGCCAATACCAACGCGGCAAATGGATATCTGGAGAGCATAGTCAGACCATTGTTCAAGAGTATTTGTCGGACCCAACTCCGCCCGGGCTTGATGGTATGTATCTATAGCGAGTCCCGGCCACGGCGGACCATCCATACGACAATTAAAGCCTTTTCCGGGAACCGTTTCAATAGAAGATTACCCCCGAACTGCCCCCCCGCCCTCAACCGGCGTGCTCGGCGTACTGATCCTGAAGGTCCTTCAAGGCCCGCCGGTTCGCCAACCGGGCCACCGGAGACATCCGGTCCACCAGCAGCGTCCCGTCGAGGTGGTCCATTTCGTGCTGGAAGACACGCGCCCGAAGCCCCTCGCCGACCAGCTCGATCGCCCGGCCGGTGACGTCCTGCCCGCGCACCGTCACCTGGGCGTACCGCTTGATCTTGCACGTCACGCCCGGCAGCGACAGGCACCCCTCCTCCGCCACGGCCGCCCCGTCACGGTCCACAAAGTGAGGATTCACGCACGCCCCCGCCTCTTCGGGCCGGCCCGCGGGGTTGAATACGAACAGGCGGATCGGCAGGCCTACCTGCGGCGCCGCCAGTCCCACGCCGTGGGAGGCGTACATGATCTCCAGCATCCGCTCCGCCAGGGCGGCCAGCTCGTCGCCGAACTGCTCCACCTCCGCGGACGGACTCAACAGCACCGGGGCGGGGAACTTAACCACCTTCAGCCCGGCAAGATCGATGCGGGAAACCAAATCCATCACGTCATTCTATCCCCCCCGGTTCGGACCGATCAACCATCGATCCTCCGATCCCTGGGATCCGTTACCGTCGCCGCCTCCGCGCCCGCAGGCACAGGGCGCCGGCGGCGAAGAGGCAGAGCGTGGCCGGTTCGGGGACGCTGCCGCCGGAGCCGGGGGTTTCGCCGTAGTGGTCGGCGAGGATGGACAGGTCGGCGATGCCGACCACCCCGTCGCGGTTGAAGTCGCCCTGGGCCCAGGAGGGTATGCCCACCAGGCCGTAATGGTCGGCCAGGGCGACCAGGTCGGCGATGCCCACCTTGCCATCCTGGTTGGCGTCGCCGGGGGAGGGGATCTGGAACTCGTCGGCGCCCATATCCGGCAAGCCGGAGCGGATGCCCGTGTCGAAGTCGTCGAGCACCTTGGCCAGGGACACGCCGGCGTCGATGGCCGCCAGCGCCGCCGCCGTCAGGTGCAGGTCGCCCGCCAGGGGGTCCACGAACCAGTCGGTGCGGACGACCGCGCCCGTGGTGTCGACGAGGTTGCCCGCCGCGACCAGGACGGCATGGCTCCAGTCGCCCACGGCAGCGTCCTTCACGCCGCCGCGGATGATGTTGTTCCGCATGTCCAGGTTGGTCACCTTCCCGACGTCACCGGTGTCGTTGATCTCGATCAAGCGGCCGTAGGCGGCTGCGTGGCTGTAGATGGTGTTGTTGTGGACCTCAAAGTCCTTGACGTTGTCCAGCTCCAACGCCCAGTTGTAAATCACCTTCTCGTCATCCTCCTCCTCCACGTATTCCTTCTGCCGGCGCAGGATGAAGTTGTTGCAGATCACCCCGCCTTCGGCGTGGTACGGATACGTGTGGTTGTTGTCCGACGTCGGACCCGACGGGTTGCCGATGGAGATCCCGTGCCCGCAGCGGACGATCCTGTTCCGCTCGATGGTCACGTCGCTGACGCCGTTCCACAGGAAGATCGCCGCCCGGCTGTAGCCGGTAACGCCACGGATGTCCACCGCGGTCGAGTCGCGGATGGTCCAGCCGTCGATGTGCATCGCGTCGATGCCGCCGATGTAGTTGTACTCGTCCACCGGGTGGCCCGGGCGGCGCACGTACTCCTCGGTCTGCTCCATCCAGAGGTTCTCGATCAGGACGTTGCGGGAGATGCCGGAGGAGGCCGAGCCCTTGATGTGCCGCTCGCCGCAGTTGATCGTTTTGACGTTGGAGATGACCACGTTGTCGGCGTACCCGTCGGTGGTGGAGGAGCCGGTGCCGGTGATGTGGATCCCGTGGTGCCAGAAGTCGCGGATGGTCACGTTATGCAGTTCGACGCCGTCGGCGGCGGGGTAGAAGCACTCGGTGGGGCCGCTGTTGACGTTCATGCCGTTGCCGTACAGCACCACGTCGTCGCGGTTGCCGGTAGCGCCGCGGAAGACGAGGTTCGGCGTGGTGATGTACAGGGCGGTGGTGACGTGATACTGGCCCGGGGCGATGACGATCTCGTCGCCGGGCAAGGCGTAGCGTCCCGCGTCGCGAAGCTGGCTGAACGTGCTTACGTTCCAGACCATGCCCATCCCCACCCCCGCCACGCCCAGCATCACCACCCCAACGGCAAGGCGGCGGAACGATCCAAGACGTTTCCGGTGGAGCATTTGCCTCTCCTCACTTCGCGCGGGCGCAGACCTCCGACTCTACGGACGTGACGCCAGTATACCCCGATATCCCCCATCCGGCAACCGCGACAGGACAGGACTCCATCGGAGTCGGCGATTCGCCGGAGCGGAGCGAAGGCGAACAGCCCGTGCGGGCAGGTGGAGGCACCCCGGGCTGAGCATCTTGCCGGGAACCGGGTGCCACGGGCTGCTTGCAGCCCGTGCGGGCAGGTGGAGGCACCCCGGGCTGAGCATCTTGCCGGGAACCGGGTGCCACGGGCTGCTTGCAGCCCGTGTCGGCAGGTGGAGGCACCCCCGGCCTGAGCATCTTGCCGGGAACCGGGTGCCACGGGCTGCTTGCAGCCCGTGCAGGCAGGGGACGGAACCTCGGGCAAGCACCCCACCCCATTCCGCACAGGCTCGCCCCCTTGGGGCTGTCCGCCCCCGCGGAAACGTCAGGGCGCGAGCGTGTCGACCGTGATCACCCGCCCGTCGGGGCAGCGCAGGCGGATCACGCCCTGGTCTTCCTTGGGCTGCCGCGACGCGGAGCGGCTGGGCCTGGGCGCGGGGGAGGGATCCGACGCCGCGCGGGGAGAGGACGTGCCGGATCGCCCGGCGAGAGCGGGCGGCTTGACCGGCTCGATGACCCGCTTCATCCAATCCGGCAGCAGCCGCTTGGGCGGCGCGGGCGTGAAGGCAGGCGCCGACGGCCGCCCGCCGCCGAACGCGGTCGGGATCGTCGGGATGTTGATGGGAGGCAGCGAGAACGAGCCGATCGTCTTGATGTAGAACCGCGACACGTAATCCCCGCCGTCGAAGCTGTTGGTGCCCGCGAAGGGCTTGATCCTCGGCGAGTCCGCGGTCGCGGCCACACGGTAGCGGCCGTTGAGCAGCTCGACCGACCCTTCCTCCTGAGGCTGGAAGACCAGCTTGAACGAGTCCACGCCGCTGAAGCGGACGGTGAGGGTGTGCTTCGTACCGTTGGTGATGTTCACGACGGAGTAGTTGCGGTTCATGCCGGGCCCGACCTGCCTCGGCGCGGGCAGTTTGCCGGGGTTTCGGCCGAGGATGTCGGCGACCTCCAGGTCGACGATCCTTCTG
>DASRZG010000642.1:0-2500 GCA_035686585.1 Phycisphaerae bacterium | reverse complement strand
AGTCCGCTGAAGTGCATGTCGAACTTAAGCGACGTCGAGGTCGGACCGCCCATCGTGACGAACTCGGGTGGGTCGTCCAACACCACAGTCCACCCCGGGGCGGTTATCCCGGACAGCCCGGGGCTCTCCAGGCTGGCCGGGGTAACCTTGAACGCGATCAGGTTGAACCCGCCGACGCCGCTGGCCGTCCAAGTCTGCTTCCAACTGTTCTCGATCACGGGATCCCCGATCGGGACCATCTCAAAGTCGATGTCCGCGCCGGCTGCGGTCGCCAGCACGGCCACCGTGAAGGCCAGAATCACCGTTCTCATTCAAAGCCTCCTTTTCCGCGGCCATGTCAAGGTCTGCGAACCGCCGAGCGCGGACCGGACCATCGGTCCGCACCTGGCTAAGCCGCCGCTCTGTGTCGCCTCCACCAGCCCACCACGCCCAGGCCGATCGCGCCCAGCAGCACCGCGCCGGGGGCGGGGACTACCTCGGACCGGGTGGGGACCCAGTACGGTGAACTGTTGGTCGCGTACACCTTCCAGCTCGACCCGTTCCACTCCCACCGGGAGAACCGATACGGGTCCTCCGATCCGTCCTTGAAGCCGGCGAAGTCAAAGACGAAGGACCGGGCGCCGGGGTCGTCCGGGAAGTGGATCTGGAATGTCCATCCGCCCGCCGACTGAGGCCCGCCCATGGACGCGACCACGGGGGTGCCCAGCACCACCGACCAGCCGGACGCGCCGATGTTCGTGAAATAGGGGTCCTCGAACGTCGCGCCCGGGGTAACCATCCTCGCCGCCAACAGGTCGTAGGTGTTGGCCCCCGACACACTGACGTTATGACTCCAACTGTTGCCCTGTATCGGGTCCCCGATCGGGTAAATGTCCAAGTCCAGGTCCGCCCGCGCCGCCAGCGGCCAAGCCCCGATCAGCAGGACCGCACAAAGAATCCCTGTCCTGTGCATAGCCTTGCTCCATCTCCGTCAGGTCGCCGCCCGCCGATCCGACCAGTGCGGGCCGGCTTCCGGCCTGCTTCCGTCCTTTGCCTATCGACGCCGCTTCCACCACCCGACCAGGGCCACGCCCAGCGTGCCCAGCAGGACCGCGCCGGGGGCGGGGATGGCCGTGATCACCCGAACCTCGTCGATGCCCGTGTTGGCCAGCAGGACGTTGACTGTGAGCGTGTTGGGGCTGGTCAGCGTGTAGGTGACCGTGTCGTTGTTCTCCAGCCGGCGGACCTCGCCGGCGGGGTAGGTGACGCCCGCGATGCCCAGGAAGTCGGAGCTGTCCAGCGACGAGTTGGTCACCATCAGGCCCAGGATCGGCCCGTCGAAGGTGATCTCGGCCGAGGCGCTGTAGATCGGGGTCGGCGCCGCACCCGGCGGATCGAAGTGGATCAGGTGGCTCCGCACCGATGTCCCCGCAGCCACCGTTCCCCTGCTGGCATTGGTGACGCCCTGCACGCCCATCGTCCACGGCCCATCCAGGCGGTCCAGGTAGGAAGCGGTCAGGTCCACGTTCAGGTCGGACGCCAGGATCACGTTCTGCTGCTCGACCAGCAGTTGAAGCAACGTGCCCTCGGAGTGCCCGGCCCGCAGGTCCAGCGGCGCCGTCACGATGGTCGCCTCACCGGCCCCGCCGATCGAAACGATCCCGGCCGTCGCCAGGGGCGGCCCGCCGACCAGGGCCAGGAGGCCCAAAGCCAGCACGGCCGTTCCTCGTGCCTTCCTCACTACTGTTCTCCTTTTGTCTTCCGGTCGGTAAGGGCGTCGGCCCATCACGGCCGGCCGGCGTTACGGCGCCGCTTCCACCAGCCGACCACGCCCAGGCCCATCGCGCCCAGCAGCAGGGCGCCGGGGGCGGGAATCGGCGTGTTCAAGGTCCACTCCGGGGCGTTGCCCGGCGATCCGCCCGACGCATAGGGGGACTTGAGGTTGACGACGCTGTCGTCGCTGACCCAGTCCGTCCCGTCGAAGTACCACTCCACGTTCAGCAGGCGGGTGTCGCCCTGGTAGGCCTGCATCTGCAGCACGAACGGCGGCGTGTCATACCAAGTGGCGGTGTAGGGATTCGGGTAGTCGCTGACCGCTCCCTGCTCGAACGTCAGGTACAGGAACTGCCCGTTCGTGCTTCCCGGCCAGGGCCCGCTCGCCCACATGAAGGCGTTGTCCACGCCGTTGTAGCTTCCGTAGTCCACGGTCCACTGGCTGGTGACGTCCGGGCCGCCGTATTTCACGATCTTGAACGCCGGAGGCTCGAACGACTGCGGCGCATTGGGATCGCTCATGTCCGTGCAGATCCGGAACTGATAGTGGTCAGGCTGCTTCCCGTAGGGATTGTACCACATCTTCTGCGTCCAGCTATTGCCGGGCTCGGCGCCGACGAGGTACACGCCAGGGGCGTAGTCGTCCGGGTTGAAGCCTTCCGGCATGCCAATGTCAGCCAGGGCAGCCGGGGTCAGCATCGCCAGCGTGAAAGCCGGCACAAGCAAAGTCCATCTCACGATCCTTCTC
>DASRZG010000641.1:0-2148 GCA_035686585.1 Phycisphaerae bacterium | reverse complement strand
CGCCGGTCATTCATCCTTGGCCGGGGCGGGCAGGGAGCCGTCGCGGTAGAGCTGGCGGGCCTCCTCGTCGTTGAGGGGGCGGGTGAAGAACATCACCTCGTCGATGGCGCCGTCCAGCCAGGCGTCCGAGCCGCCCCAGTTGCGGGGTTGGGATATCTCCAGCCGGGTGCCCGTGTGCGGAAGGAATCTCAGCGTGCAGGTGGTCTTGAGCTCGCCGTCCACGTAGACCTTCGAGCCGTTTTCCACCTTGTTCTGGAACACCAGCCCCACGTGGTGCCACTTGTCATCGGCGATCGGGCCGACCTTGGTCGGACGACTGGAGGCCGCCGACACGTACAGGTCCCTCCCCCCGCTGATGCACAGGTTGAAGGCGTAACCTTTGGAGACGATGTCCCGCGCATGCGTCAGGACCCTGCGGGGCTTGGCCTCGCCCTGGACGTTCTCGGTGTAGCCGGGCTTGGCCTTGATCCACAGGAAGACGCTGCCGTTGTCGGCGTGCAGGGGGCTGCGGCGGTCCACGGACCAGTCGTCCAGGTTGGGCGCCCACACGCCGGCGGGGTCGCGCCGGGCCAGGGCGGCCGCATCCGTCCCGTCGTACCGGCTCACGTCCACGAAGTCGCCCGCGTCAGCGAGGTAGATCGCCTTGCCCTTGCGCCCCTCCACCAGCGAAGCACCCAGCAGGTACAGGTCGTCGTAGGCCAGCCCGTCGATCCGGCTGGGGCCGAAGTCCTTGACCACCGCCCCGTCCACCACGTCGAAGCTCCACCACGCCGCCAGCCCGGGCAGGTGCTTCCGTTGGAAGGCGGCGGACGCCTCTGCCAGGACGTTCCCGGACGGCGTGGCGTCCTTGACCCCGCGGACCGTCAGCCGGTAGCTCTTCCCGTCCGCCAGGGCGGGGGCGACCTTCAGCCGGACCACCTGCCCGTCGGCGTCGAGGGAGGCCGATTCGACCTTCACGCCGCCGTCGATGGCATAGCTGCCGGCCTTGGCCGCCGTGGCGGGGTCCACCTTCTCGTTGAAGACCACCATGACCAGGTTGGGATCGTTCACGGCCAGGACGTCCTGGACGGCCGGGGCGGTCTTGTCGGGCCCAAGCGACTCGAACCGCGCCTCCACGACGTCGCTGGGATCGTAGCCGGTCAGGAACGAGCGGACTTTCAGCGTGGTCGTCTTGGTCAGCACGATCGGCTTGTCGCAGGCGGGCGAGGCCTCGGTCGGCTCGGTGCCGTCGAGGGTGTAGCGGTGGGCCGGGTTGGACCACAGCCCGGCGACGGCGATGGTGAGGGAGTCGTGGAAGGACCTGCTCGGCGGGCGGACGAGCGGCGCGGGCACCTTCCCCATCGCCGTGGTCATGTTCCGGCGGATCTCCTCGGCCGTCAGGGGGCGGTTGTAGACGTAGAACTCGTCGCGGTCGGTGGTATTGATGCTGCCCTCGGCGCGGTACTGGATGATGCCGAACTGGGCGTTCCTGCCGAGGACGCCGATGTTCCAGGGCGCGGGGTACCACACCGGGTCGGGCTGCTCCTGGCCGTTGGTGCGGAGGGTATCGCTGGCGAGCTTGCCGTCGATGTAGATCTCCAGCCGGCGGGCGTCGGTGTCCCAGAGGACGGCGACGTGATGCCAGTCGCGGGTCCAGTCGTAGTCGGCGCGGACGGTGTACCGCCGCTGGCGCATGCCCAGGTAGGTGGCTTCGAGGTAGCCGCGGACCTCGCCCTGGGCCTTGTACCGCCGCAGGCTGATGAAGCTGTCGGAGTCGGGCTTCTTCTTCCAACCCGGCAGGCTGCGGGTGCGGGTAGCCTCCATCTGGGGCGAGTAGTTGGCCCCGAAGATGCCCTCGCCCTGGTAGCCGGCGGAGATCGTCGGGCCGATCCGCCAGGTGGAGTCGCGGTCCATCTTGAAGGCCTGGTGGTAGGTGATCTCCTTCTCGTGCGTGCCCTTGCGCAGCCAGAAGAGGATCGTGCCGCGGCGGTGGTCGATGTTGTTGAGGGGGGCGAAGGCGATCTTGCACTCGGCGTCGCCGCTGCACGACCAGGAGCCGTTGCCCCGCACCCCGCCGGGGGCGTTCCAGAGGCCCTCGTTCCATAGGCTCCGCTCGCCCACCTGCTTGTCGGCGAAGATGTTGCTGTTGGAATGCCCCTGCCAGCCGTC
>DASRZG010000640.1:0-5372 GCA_035686585.1 Phycisphaerae bacterium | reverse complement strand
GTGGAGACCCGCGTCATCAGCGGGCAGATGGCCAACGCGGCCGTGTTCAGCGCGATGGTCGATTTCCTCAACCGCCACGACCGCCGCCGCGAGCCCCGGCGGATCGGACGGGTGATGAACAACTCCCTGGGGCGCGGCGGCCACCTCAGCGCCCAGCCGATGGGGGCGCTGCGGGACTACGTCGCCCACGACCCGCGAACGGAGCGCCCGGCGGTGGTCAACTTTCCCGTCCGCGCGGACAACCCCTACGCCAACGACGTCCCGGCCACGCTGAAGTTGATCGAGGAATACCGGCCCGAGCTGATCCTGTTCGGCAAGAGCATGGTCCTGCACCCCGAGCCGGTCGCCGAGGTCCGGGCGTTTCTGGACGAAACGGGCATCGAGGCCGTGCTGATGTACGACATGGCCCACGTTCTGGGGCTGGTCGGGCCGCATTTTCAGCAGCCGTTCGCCGAGGGCGCCGACGTGGTCACCGGCTCGACGCACAAGACCTTCTTCGGCACCCAGCGGGGCGTGATCGGCTGCCGGTTCGCCCCGCACGACGGGCGCTACTCGCTGTGGGAGGCGGTCCGCCGGCGGACCTTCCCCGGGGCGGTGTCCAACCACCACCTCGGCACGCTGCTGGGGCTGCTGATGGCGGCCTACGAGATGAACCACTTTAGGGACGAATACCAGCAGGCGGTCCTCGCCAACGCCAAGGCCTTCGCCCGCGCCCTGGCCCGGGCGGGCCTGGAGGTGGCCGGCGATCCGGGCATCGGTTACACCCAGACCCACCAGGTGGTGGTCGAGGTCGGCTACGGCCGGGGGCCGGAGATCGCCCGCCGGCTGGAGGACAGCCACATCATCTGCAACTACCAGGCCACCCCGGACGAGGAGGGGTTCACCGCCTCCGGCGCCCTGCGGATGGGCGTGGCGGAGATGACCCGCTTCGGCATGGGCGCCGACGACTTCGCCGAGCTGGCCCAGCTCCTCCGCGACGTCGTCATCGACAATGCCGACGTGCGCGAGAAGGTCGCCGCCCTCCGCGGGCGCTTCCTGGACCTGCACTACTGCTTCGGCGGCGATCAATACGCCGACCTGCTCCAGCAGCTGCACGAGCTGCTGTGATAGACGCTGGGCGTCCTGCCACGGGGTCCGATGGCGAAACAGGAGACCGTGCCCGGTCCTGGGTGCCACGGGCTGCTTGCAGCCCGTGTGGGCAGGGGGCGGACGCTCGGGGGCACACGTCCCCATCCCGCACAGGCTGCAAGCAGCCTGTGGCACCCAGGGGGACAACGAAATCCCCGAAGCGGGCGCAATCCGGTCTACAACCGTGTATACTATTGAGTGATAATCGTGTAACATCGCGCATTTGGAGAGGTGGTCATGAAATTCATCACGGTTCGGGACTTGCGAAGCAGATCGGCTGAGGTGTGGCGCAAGCTGCGCGAGGAACAGGACCTGGTGATCACCAGCAACGGCAAGCCTATCGCCATCGTCAGCGCGACGGACGAGGATCACTTCGAGCAGACGCTTGGCGCGCGGCGGCAGGCACGGGCCCTGTGCGCGGTCAAGGAACTCCAGGAGCGGTCCGTCAAGCGGGGGCTGGACCGTCTCGGGCGCGAGGACATCGAGGCCGAGATCCGCGGCGCCCGCAAGGGCCGCCGGCGATGAAGATCGTGCTGGACACCAACGTGCTTGTGGCGGGATTGCTTTCGCCTTTCGGCCCGCCCGCCCAGGTGCTCCAATTGCTGCTGTCGGGGGCAGTGAAGCTCTGCTATGACGGGCGGGTTCTGGCCGAGTATCGGCAGGTGCTGGCCCGGCCTGTGGTTGACTTCGACACCGAGTTGACCGGCGCCGTTCTGGACTATCTCGAGCATGCCGGTGAACTGACCGCGGCGACGCCTTGGCCCTTGGAACTGCCGGACCCGGATGACGCGGCCTTTCTGGAAGTGGCGGCCGCCGGCCGGGCCGACTACCTCGTCACGGGTAACCTTCGGCACTTTCCGTCCCGCAAACGGCGCGGCCTGAAGGTGGTGACACCGGCCCAATTCCTCGCTGCTGCCGATGTGAAAGCCCTCTGACTGGGTGCCACGGGTGCGTTGTTTGCACCCGTGCCACTGTGGCGTCCGGGCGGGGGTATCGTCGGTCGGCCCTCGCGCCCGGAAAGCGGGTGTGTCGCAACGACTCCCGTTCGCCCGGGAGCTCTGTCGGCACGGCTGCGGACAACGCAGCCGTGGCACCCGGCTTCTCGACCAAGGCCTTCAGGCGTTGGGCACATCCCGCCACCTGCCCGCACGGGCTGCAAGCAGCCCGTGGCACCCGTCAGATGACGGATGACCCATGACGCTCGGCGCCTAGGCGTCGAGCGCCACTTCCCGGCCCGCCTCGGCGGAGGCGTAGACGCCGTCGATCAGCTTCATGACGGTCACGCCCTGGGCCGCAGTCGCCGCCGAGGGGGCCTCGCCGCGGCAGGCGGCCAGGAAGGCGCGGGCTTCGCCCTCGTAGCCGTTGCCGTCCTTGCTGAACTGCGGCTCGATGTCGGCGACGCGCCCGGCGTGCTCGGTGAGGACCTTCACCGCCCCGTCGCCGAAGCGGACGCCGCCGTCGGAGCCCAGGATGTCGATGTGGCTCTCCTGGGTGGCGTTGGCGGCCCAGGCGATGTCGAAGGTCATCGACGCCTTCCGCCCGAAGCGGACGCTGCCGCAGGCGTAGTCCTCCACGTCGAAGACCCCGTCCAGCCTCGGCGGGCCCGCCCACATGCTCACGTAGGTGTACTGGCCCATCCGCGGGCCGAACTGGGCGTAGGTGCTGGCGCTGACCGCCGTCGGGTTCCACAGGCCCGTCATGTACATCGACAGGTCGAACCAGTGCACGCCCACGTCGATCAGCGGCCCGCCGCCCGAGGCGGCCTTGGTCGTGAACCACCCGCCCAGCCCCGGGATGCCCCGCCGGCGGATCAGCACCGCCCGGACGTGGTAGATCTCCCCCAGCCGCCCGCTCTCGACCCACTCGCGGATGACCTTCGCGGCCGGGTTGAACCGCCACGCCATGCCCATCTGGAGCACCACGCCGGCCTTGTCCACCGCGGCGGCGATCTCGGCCGCCTCGGAGGCGTTCATCGCCATGGGCTTTTCCAGGAACACGTGCTTGCCCGCCTCCGCGGCCGCCACCGCCACCTCGCGGTGCAGGGCGTTGCCCACGCACACCGCCACCGCGTCCACGTCCGAGTGGATCAGGTCGGCGTAGTCGGCGTAGGCGTTGGGCACCTTGAACGTCGCCGCCGCCTTGTCCAGCACCGCCCGGTTTACGTCGCAGACGGCGGTCACCTCCGCCTCGCCGACGGCTTGGTGGGCCTTGGCGTGTATCGTCCCGATCGCTCCCATGCCCACGATGCCCAGCTTCACCTTCGCGCTCATGCGTCTTTTCCCTTTCCCAAACCTCCGCCCGCGGCCCGTGCCGCGCGGCGAGAGCACGATTGTACCCGCGCCCGGCCCCGCGTCGAGGGGCTTTGTGGAAGCCCGATGGTTGACGCCGCGGCCAAGGCGGCGTACCGTGCCGGGGCATCCGCTCCCGCAGGGGAGAGGACAACGCACGATGGGTGAGGCAGTGCGCGAAGGCGACTGTCCCCTCCGGCTGACGTGGAGGACGTTCTGTGACGCGGACGCAAACGGGTCCCAGGGGGAAGACGGCCGGCGAAGCGCAGACCGTCTCTGCCGCCGCGGCCCGACTGGGGGCGCTGGCGCGGGTCAACTGGTGGCTGTGGCTGATCCCTCCCGCCGTCCTGGCAGGCTGGGTGGGGTGGGCCAACACGTGGGGGTATCATCCGGCCCTGCCGGCCTGGCTGGAGACAGCCGCCATCTGGCTGGTTGCAGCGGCGACGACCGTGCTGGCGGCGCGGACCTGCCTGACCCGCAACCCGCTGCACCTGATCGTGACCGTGCTGGCCGCCAACCTGCTCTGCCGGGAGATCCACTTCGCGGGCACGACCACTGCCGTGTTCGTGGTGGGGGGGCTCTGCGTCGCGTGGGCCGTCCTGTGGCGGGAGAAGATCGCCCGAGCGGGGAGGGACTCGCGCTTTGTCTCCTGGCTGCTGGCGGCGCTGTGGGCGTACCTGCTGTCCCAGTTGGTCGCCAAGCGGATCTTCAGCGCCCGCCACCTCGGATGGATCCCCAACGAGCAGGCGATTCACACCTCCCTGGAGGAGGTCGTCGAGACGGCCGCCCATCTGATGTTCCTGGCGGCCGCCCTCGTCGGAAGCTGGTGGCGATGGGGCCGGCCCGCCGAGCCGGCAGGGCCGGCGCCGGCGAGCGACCGGACGGGCGATGCCTGAGGGGCGGTCCGCGCCGGTCAGTGGCCGTCTTTCCGCGCCGCCGCCAGGGCCGCGGCCACCTCTCCGGCCAGGTCGAACAGGCGGCGGTCGCGGTCCCGCCCGCCCGGGATGCTCATCCCGCGGAGCATGTTGGTGCGGAGGTCCAGCAGCGCCAGGCAACGTGCGGCCAGGTCCTCCGGCAGGGGGCGGGCCGGGTCGATCAAGGCCTTCTCGATGAAGATCCGCGCCTCGGCCAGCTGGATGCCCTCGCAGGCGTTCTCGAACCGCACGGTGGTCACGGGCCCCTCCGGCCCCGGGCCCAGCAGGTCGGTGGTGTTGTTGGCCATGCCCACCTGGCCCACCTGCGAGTGGGCGTACGAGCCGAACAGCGTCTCGCGCATCCCGCCGCCCGCCCAACTGGTCAACGGGCCGCCCTTGTACTGGGCGCCGATGTTCCAGTAGTCCCCGCCGACGCGCCCCGCCCCGCCGCGGTCACTGACCAGGTTGGTCTCGAACCACGCCCGGAACGACCCCGGCGCCGGGAAGCCCAGCAGGCAGAGCGGCCCGAAGCCGAACCGGTTGAAGCCCACCACCGCCGGCTCGCCCGAATGCCGCCACCCGCGGCATCGCATGGCCGCCGGGTCCGGGATGGGGTTGGTGTACACCATCGACTGGTAGGTCACCGGGATCACCTCGTCCCGCCCGCCGTAGCGGAAGCCGCCGATCCGCATGTGCGACTCGTGCATCCAGCCGTAGTCGGGCGCGGCCCGTCGGAACATCTGCAGGTGTGACGGAGGCGGCTGGCAGTCGGCCGGCATGCCCAGCAGCAGCTTTCCCCGGAAGCCCGCTCGCCCGGCGTGGTCGGTGAGGCCCTGCAGCAGCGGCCGCCACATCGCCTCGCACTCCGGGCTGTCGAACCGGGGCAACTGCGTCAGGACCTTGTTGCCGTCCCCATCCACGACGGTCACGTATCCGCCGTGGGGCTCCTTCCGGCCCACCTCGATCCCCCAGGCCAGCACGAACAGGTACTTCAGTCGGGCATGGTGCTTCAGGGCCGTCTTGAGGTAGCGGTCGAAGATGG
>DASRZG010000639.1:0-7052 GCA_035686585.1 Phycisphaerae bacterium | reverse complement strand
AGAGGTGACGGGATCGGAGGCGCTTCCGCGTGGTCACGCAAACAACGCGTGACCATGTCGAAGACCCCGTTGGGGGCACCCCGCCCCCCCGCCTCGGGTGCCATGGTCACGCGCTGTTGTCGTTCGCGTGACCATGCCACGCCCTCCCGGTGGCGCCGAGCATGGTCACGCAAACAGCGCGTGACCATGGCACCCAACGCCACTCTCGGGTCAGCGGCGGCCGCCACGGCCTCCACCGCCGGGGGCGCCGGAACGCAGGGCGCCGCCGCTGCGCCCGATGCCCGGGGTGCTCCCGCCGACGCGGGCGCCGCGCGTGGGGGCTACGGATGATCGCCCGACGGACCGGCCCGGGCGGGCCGGCGGGGCCAGGACTCGGGTCCGGCCCATGCCGGGGGCAACCTGCGACCTCGACCGGTTGCCGGGGAAGGTCGGCGATGCAGACCGCGGCACCGACAGGCGGCGCGCGGCCCCGGCCGGCGGCGTGCCGGTCGTCCTGCCGCGCGTCGGGGTGCGGGTGCGTGCCTGGGGCGTCGTGGCCCGGCTGCCAGTCACCCCACCACGGGGCGTCGGGGTTCCCGTGGGACTCGCCAGCCAGCCGGGCTGGCCGGGACCGATCGGCCTCCGGGCTGGCGTCTGCATGCGCTGAGGCTGTCTGGCCGGCGTGCCGACGCGCGGCCGGGTCGGGGCCGTGGGAGGTACTGCACGTGTCCCGGGCCTCGGGGCCGTGGGACTCCGTGGACCGCGTGCGGGCGGGGCGAGGACCCGCGTCCTCCCGGGCTGGCCAAGCCGGCCGTCCCGGCGGCCCTGGAGCGGGCCGATCACGTTGCCGCGACGCGCGGGCCCCCTGCCGGGCGGCGGAGCGATGCGGGGCCGGCGGCCGTCATCCCGGCGATACGGCCGGAAACGCAGCCTGCCCTCTCGCCCGTAAAAATGCCCGCGGAAGTACGCGTCCCGATGATGCCCCCTGTGCCAAACGTGGAACACGATGTAGGGCACGTAGTAGGCCGCGTACGCGTTGTATGGGAAGAACGGGTAGTACGACCCCTCGTAGTAATGGCCGTACGGATAGGTGTACCACGTGTAATACGGGTACTCGTATGGGTAGAAGTAGTACGGGCTATACGGGCTCTGGGTGACGTACGCCCCCGTCCAAACCGGCTCGGACGCGATCGCTACGGCCAGATCGGACTCCGCCGGCTCTTCCCCGGGCTCGATCATCACACTCGGCGGGGTCGGCTCGAACGGCGCGACCGGCTCGGACGGCTCGACGGCGGGGGTATTGAAGTCCTCCGTCGGTTCCGGCTCGACCACAGTCAGGCCCTCCATCGCGATACGCCGGCCTTCGATGAAGGGCTCCCGGCCTCCGAGCGTCTTGCGGAGCTTCTCGGCATTCTGGGCCACCTCTGCCGGGATCGCAGACCGATCCGTCTGCAGGTCGTACCAGCCGACGAGCTGGCCTCCCAGGCTCCCGACGAACGGGTCATTCGGCAGCTTCTCGGCCGCGCGAACGGTGGCGGAGAACGCCTCCGGCATCCGGCCGGAACCGGCATGGTCAAAGGCAATCACCGCCCAGGCGAACCCGTTGTCCGGCTCGAGTGCCAGCAGCGTGCGGGCCTGGTCAGATACGGCATCGGCCTGGCCCAGGTCCACCATGCGGCGGAGATAGGTCTCGTGGAATCTCGCGTCCGTGCGGTGAGCCGCCAAGGCGTCCGTGTAGGCGGCGTTGACTTCGGAAGGGGTCGAGCTTTGCAGGATTCTGTCTACAGCATTTGCACCGTAATCGGCGCCCATGGCAGGCGCCAGCAACCATGCCCCTGCCAGCCCAATCCCCACGAAGGCGGAAACAAGACGTCGTGGGCCACACATGGCCGCACCTCCTTCCGCTCAAAGGGTGGGTCCAACCTCACTACATTGTACGTGCCCCCGGCGGCAGGCATCCCCAGGGAATACGCAATGTCCCGACCCTCCGCCGCCGCGGGGGGGGTGTTTACAAAATCGCCGGTTGTAAACAGCCTGGATAGTCATATAAGTGCTTATGCAATAAGGTATTACGTGATTCTCCGTGGTGTTTCCCCCGCAGGCGTGTAAACACCCCCCACCCTATCGCATCGCCTCCTCGAACCCGAGCTGCCATGCCCGACCGCCGACGCGGATGTGGACCGTGTCGGCATCGAAGGCCAGGGCCATCTCCGGCGGCTCGAGGCCTTCGAACGTCACCAGCAGGAAGCCCGCCCGCAGCGGCAGGGCGGCGCGGGCGTGGACCTCCAGCGTCGGGGAAGGCTCGATGTGGTTGACGCTGATCGAATACCAGCCGGCGGTGGGGTTGAGTTGGCCTTTGAGGGCGCGGGTCTCGAACGGCCCGTCGACGAGGGGCAGGACCGCGAGGTTGGCATCGGGGCAGGCCGTCCGCCACAGCCCCCCTCTGCCTTCGATGTCGCCGGGACAGAACTGCAGGCGGGAGCAGACGTTGTGTGTCCCCTCCCCTGTCAGGCGGTCCAGGACGACGAAAACGTCGGGAGGGTAAAAGGTTATGGACCGCCGATGCTCGACGTGGATCCGCCCGCCCTCCCCGTAGCCCAGCCGATGGGACCCAGCCACGCGCTGGAGATCATCCGTGACGATCCAGGTGTTGTCGGCGATCCGCTCCCGGGGCCTCCACGTCTGCCTGAAGAACCGGTCGGCCTGGTCCTGCCCGTCGATCGTGATGGTGCTGTGCGCGCGGCTGGTGTTAAGGTACTTCCGGCGCGAAAACGGGTTCTGATCGTCATACAGGTACCGCCCCGGGTCGATCAGGAACGACCGCCCCGACGCCGTCAGCCAGAACCCAAGCCGGTCATCGTGCTGGTGCGAATACCCCCAGGGCCCGCCGTCGAACGTCAGGAACGTGTCGTCCCTCCCCCAGCCCGTCCGCATGACGTAGACGCCCCCGTACTCAAAGGCCTGCGACAGGACCTCCGGCGGCTCCCCTTCCGCCCCGCCGGTGCCGACGTACAGCCAATCCCGCCTGCCCCGGCGCCGACCCTCCCGCGCCAGGCGGGCGCGGGCCCCGTCCCCCCGGGCGGCGTCGGAGTCGTTGAACGCCACCTGCAGCCCGTCCGGTGCGATCGTCTGCATCGTGTAGTCCAGCATCCGCGCGGTGACGTCCTCCATTGCCCCGGGCACCTCAAGCCCCGCCTCCCGGCAGATCTCCATGACGTCCAGGAGCAGCCGCTCGACCACCCCGTGATAGGCCTGGCTGAGCTCGAACTGCACCCCGTCGGGCAGGACCTGCCGATCGGCCTCGGTGAGCACCTTCTCCCAGGCATAGTCGATGAACCGCTGCCGGTCCCGCAGTTCGGGGAGCCGGACGGCGGTGGCCATCATCCCGTCGGCGCCGATGACGATCCAGTTGTTGTGGGCGGTCGGGATGATCTGCTCCAGATAGCCGAGCTGGTCGTGCATGGACTTGAGCACCGCCAGCAGCTCCCGCGGGCTCCAGAAGGGGACCAGCTCCTCCAGCACGTCCGCCCAGCATCGCAGGTGGATGGCGATGTTGAGGTACGACCGCCACGCCCCGTTGACGACGTCGGCCATCTCCATCTCCGGCCGCCAGAACCACGAGCGGCAGACGTCGTTCTTGTCCACCCAGTCCATCACCAGCCCGGCCGCTTTGCGCGCGTAGACGTCCTGACCGGTTGTCAGCGACGCCCGGACGAGCAGGTCGAGATAGCTGAAGCGGTTGAGGTCGTGAACCCAGTGATCCGACCCGGGGTTGTGGTCCCAGTCGATCTCCTCCCCGACGAAGTGCCGTTCGCCGTAGAAGTCGAAGACGTTGCCCAGGCAATCGTCCGCCTGGCGGCGCTGGTCGTCGTGGAACTCGCCCGGGGCGATCCGCCTGCCTCTGGCGAGGAAATGCCGGTGGACGTCGGCGGCGTCGGCGAAGCCCGGAACCAACAGCCCCAGCGTCCGCCGCTGCCGTTCGGCATCGGCCCCTCCGGCGTGGTCGAAGCTGCGAAGGCGGGCGAAGATCGTCTCACGGTCCATACGAATCCTCCATGGATGCGGGAGTCCAGGCCAACTGGAGGCCCCATAATCGCCCATGCCCGGAGGCGAGTCCAGTCCGATCCGCCGCCTGCGGGGCGGTCAAGCTGGACAAGTGCAGCCCGCGCGGCGCGGGCAGAGGCTCTATCGCTTCGAGGTCCGCGCCCGCACCACCGTCCCGCCCGGCGGGACCGCCCGCGTCATCTTCCAGTACGGCAGCGCCTGCCCGTCCTGACCCCGCGCCCGCTCGCCCTCGTCGGCGCTTGCACCCGGCGCCGTTGGTGGACATAATCGCCTCGGGACCTGTGAGACGAGGACGACATGTCAACTACCCCGCGTGATTCAGGCGCCGCCGCCATCCGGATCTGGTCTGCTTTCATTGTGCTCTGCCTGGCCCCTTCTATCGCGCCGGCCGCCGATCCCGAGCCGGAAGTGGCCGATCTGGCCGGTGTCCCGGGCGGGCTGTGCGTGATCGTGGGCGACCAGGCCAAGCTGGCGGCCGATCTCGTTCGCAGCGGGAAGTACCTCACCATCATGCTGGCACCGGAAAGCAAGGTGGATGCCGCCCGGGCGTCGCTGGCGGCCTGGGGCCACTACGGCCCGGCCACCGTCCGGGAGGCCCCCCAACCTCCCCCACGGGTCAGCACCGCCCCGCTGGAGGTCTTCCGCCGGCACCTGCCATTTGCCGAGAACCTCGTCAACCTGGTCATCGTCGACGATCTCCGCCAGAGCGGGCTGTGGGTGGACGAGATCATGCGCGTGCTCTGCCCCAACGGTGTGGCCATGCTGGGGAAGGCCGGCACGCGGGAGGAGATCAGGCGGCTCATGGACGATGCCGGTGTCACCGATTTCCAGGCCGCCGGGACGGACGGGCCCTGGGTGCGGGTCCGAAAGCCCTTCCCGCCCGGCACCGACGGCTGGACGCATCCTCGCTACGACGCCTCCTCCAACCCCGTGTCCAACGACATCCTCGCCGGCCCTCCGGGGCGCATCCGGTGGGTCATCGGTCCGCCGGTGGGCTCGAACAACATGGTCACGGCTGGCGGGCGGTGCTTCTACGGCAACGTCATTGCCCGGGACGCCTACAACGGCCTGATGCTGTGGTCGCGGCCGCTTCAGACGGGCGGCGTCCCGCCGGTGCTTTCGGACGAGCTCCTGTTCGCCGTGCACGACCGGAAGCTGCTCGGGCTCGACCCGGCGACGGGCAAGACCCTCCGCACCTATGCCGAGGCCGGCGAGCCGCTGGAAGTACTTCACGCCGACGGGACGCTCGTAATGCTGAACCACACCACCGTGCGGGCGATCAGCGCCGAGACAGGCCAAAGGCTCTGGTCGCGGGGCGCGTCCACCCCCGGCTGCCTGGCCGTCGGCGACGGGACGGTGTTCTACGTGAACGGCAACCCCCGGCGCGGCGAGAAGTGCTCGATTCTCGCGATCGACCTGGCGACCGGCGCGGTCCGCTGGCAGAAGACGATGCGGCTGCACAGGGGCGAGCCCGACGATTACGAGTGGCTGCCGCAGGCGACGCGGTGCTCCTACCAGGCGGGCCGGCTGGCGCTGGAGGTCTCGACGTGGACTGACTTCCCGGAGGGCAACGCCATCCACGTGCTCTCGGCCGCGGACGGCAAGCACCTGTGGAGCAGGGCGTTTGCGCCCCACGGCGCGCACCGCAAGCAGGCGCGGGCCCTGTTCGCCGACGGGACGATCTGGATCGTCGAGAACGGGAAGATCGAAGGGCTCGACCCGGCCACGGGCGAGACGAAAAGCAAACTGTCGGGCGGCTCGGGGCACTGCTATCCGCCCGTGGCGACCAAGCGGTACATCTGGTCCGGGGAGATGAGCGTCACCGATCTGCAATCCGGCTCGCTGGTGGAGAACCGGATCACGAAGGGCTCGTGCAGCATCACGGCCGGGGTGATCCCGGCCAACGGCTTGGTGTACACCTTCCCGAAGGGATGCGTCTGCTGGCCGATGCTCAAGGGGTTTGCCGCCTTGGCGCCGGCCATTACGACGCCTTCGGGCGCGGGCGCGGTGTCCATGCTGAGCGACCGCCCCATCCTCGAGCCGGGCCCGGCCAAGGCGCCCGCCGGCGCTGCCGGCGCCGACCCGGATCGCGATTGGCCCGCCTATCGCCACGACGCCCTTCGCAGCAACGCGACCACAGGCCGGGTGCCCACGCGCCTGGCCGTACGATGGCGCCGCCCCATCGCCTCGACCAAGCGCCCCCGGCGTCCCAGGGACTGGGACGACAACCCGTTCAACCCCGGCATCATCACCCCGCCGGTCGTCGCCGGCGACGTGGCGGTGGTGGCCGTGTGCGACCAGCACCGCGTCGACGCCGTCGACGCCCACACCGGCGAGCCGCGCTGGCAGTTCATCGCCGACGGGCGGATCGACTCGGCACCGACCCTCACCCGCGGCCTGTGCCTGTTCGGCACCCGCAACGGATGGGTGTACTGCCTGCGTGCGGCCGACGGCAAGCTCGTCTGGCGCCTCCGCGCCACCCATCCCGACGAGCCGAGGATCATCGCCTACGGGCAGGTGGAATCCCCCTGGCCGATCGCGGGCAGCGTGCTGGTCGAGGGCGATACGGCCTGGTTCGCCGCCGGACGGCAGTTCCTCGCCGATGGCGGCATTCGGGTGTTCGCCGTCGATCCTGAAACCGGCAAGGTGAGGTGGACGAAGCGTGTGTGGCAGCTAACGCCTGACTTTCACTTCTACGCCGCGGCGGCCTTGGAATTCGACGACTTCGACCTGCTCGTGCGGGAGGGGACGAAGGTCAGCATGTCCCGGTGGCGGTTCGAAGCCGCCTCGGGCGAGATGGACATCGTGCCGAAGAGCGGCTTCTACCGCACGGGCGAGGCGGGCGTGATGGCGCCGCGCGGATGCTGGAGCTACGGACCGCGGGCGGGCCGGGGCGCACCCGGCAGGAAGCTCAAGCGCCCGCCCGTCGCCTTCCGCGACAACGTCCTGGTGAGCTGCACCGACGAGCGCGACGGGCTGTTCCGGCGGGACTTCCGGCTGGACGCGGG
>DASRZG010000638.1:0-2347 GCA_035686585.1 Phycisphaerae bacterium | reverse complement strand
GAGGTCCTTCTGTCGTCAAATCCAAAGACAGGGATAGGCCGACATCTGGCGGTCACGCTCCCGGCAAGTCCCCCGGTCTTCGAGCGTCCCATAAAACGAGAAGAGTCGGAATTCTCCGAAATACGCTAACAAGGCCGGAGGTGTTTACACCTGTTTACATCGCCCCGAAGGTAACGGGCGTAATCACAGTTAAGACCTTGTTAGAACAATGGTTAGAGGCGGTGACACGGTGTTTACATTCAGGAGTTTTGTAAACAGTCCGTAGACGCGTGTCGATCATGCGAGGCTGGATTCCGGGGGATCGAGGAGCGCGGGGATCGAGTTGGCGTGGGCGGGACGGAAAGTGGGCGGGAACTGTCTTTTTTTCCAAATACCTCCCGCCTCCCCGCGACCAACAGGCAGTGTTCCAGGGAATCGCCGGGCCGGGATGGTTCCGGCCAGTATCGCCAAGAAGGAGAAAGTGAGATGATCGGCAAGGCAATCAAGATTGGCATCATCGTACTGGGCGCGAGCACGATCGTGGGGGTGGCTGCCTTTGGGACGGACCTGTTCAGCTACGTCAGCAGCTCGGCCCGGACCATGCGGACGGCGGTGAAGGACTCGGTCCCGATCGAGTTCGAGCTCCGCCGGGCGAGCGACCTGCTGGACGAGATCGTGCCGGAGATGCAGGCGAACATCCGGCTGATCGCCCAGGAGGAGGTCGAGCTGGCCTCGCTCAAGGAGGACATCGCCCGCAGCGAGGACGGCCTCAAGCAGGCCCAGACGGGCCTGGCGAGCCAGCGTCAGCGGCTGACGGCGCCGAACGTGGAGTTCGTGATCTACGGACAGCGGTACTCCCGCCAGGAGGTGAAGGAAGACCTCGCCCGCCGGCTGGACCGGGTCAGAGAGGCCGAGGTGATCCTGGCGGGCAAGCAGCGGCTGCTGACGGCGCGGGAGCAGTCCCTCCGGGCGGCGATGGAGATGCTGGCCAAGACCCGCGGGCGCAAGTCGCTGCTGGAGGAGAAGGTAAGCTCCCTGGCGGCGCAGCATCGGCTGGTGAAGGCGGCCTCGGCCGGTTCGCAGTTCCAGGTCGATAACAGCAAGCTCGCCCAGGCGGAGAAGCTCATCCAGAGCATCCGCAAGCGTCTGGACGTGGCGGAGCGCGTGCTGGCGCACGAGGCCCGGTTCACCGAGACGATCCCGGTCGACACGGTCAGTGAGGGCGACCTGCTGACCGAGGTGGACGAGTACCTCGATGGTGGGCAGCAGGGCGCCTCCGCCACCGCCCTGACCCGTCTGGACCCGCCCGTGGAGACCGCGCCGTAGCTTCGTCCCGCACGCTCTTCCTGCCCGGCGCCGCCCCCGCCAGCACAGGCTGGGACGGCGCCGGCAGGAGCCCGTCCGGGCGGTCCGGGCGGGCACAATCACCGCAGGCACCTCCGGCCAAAACAGGGTATACTGGCCCTCAAGACGGCCGAATGCGGGAGCTGCCGGTGCTGACCCTTCGACTCAAACAAGCCGAAATCGCCCTGGCCGATGGGCAACTGGACGAGGCGTTTGAGCTCCTCCAGGACGCCGAAGCGGCCGGCCACCGTCGCGGGCGGAAACTGATCGCCCGGCTGATCCAGCGGCTGGTCGAACGGGGGCGGTCGCACTTGGCCGAGGGCCGGGCGGAACAGGCGTTGGCCGACTGCGAGAAGGCCGGGCGCGTGGGGGGCAACCGCACGGAGGTCGCGGAGCTTCGCGAGGCGGTCATCGCGGCGATGAGCGCCCGCCGGCGGTCGTCGCACCGTCGCCAGGAAGTGCTCCAGGCGGCGCAGCGACAGATCGACGACGGGCGGCTTTCGGTGGGCGAGCGGCTGCTGGACGGTGCGGGCAGCGGCGCCGGGGGCGCGTCGGCCGTGCGGCAGGACGCGGCCGGGCGGCGCCAGATCGCCGAGGGGGCCCTGGCCAAGGCGGCTGGGGCGGCGGAGCGGGGGGATTGGATCGCCGCCATTGCCGAGCTGCTGACGGCCCGGCGGCACGCATCGGCCTGCGACCGACTGACCGAGTGGACCGCCCGCGCCGTCGAGGCCGTCAGCGGCAACGTGCGTTCGGCCATCGACTCCGGCCGGCTGGACCGGGCGCGGTTCTGGCTGGGCCATCTCGACCGGCTGGACGGGGCCGGCCCCGAGACGGTCGAGCTGGGGCGGTTCCTCGATGAGTGCGCCCGGGCGTACGGCTGCGTCGCCGACGGGCGGTACGAGCAGGCCGGGCAGATCCTCCGCCGGGCGGGGGCGATCCTCTCGCCCGTGTGGCTGGACGAGGCGGCGCGGACATGCGGGGAGGTGTCGGCCGGTCTGGCCCGGCTGCACGCGGGCCCGCTGGG
>DASRZG010000637.1:0-11150 GCA_035686585.1 Phycisphaerae bacterium | reverse complement strand
CGGGGTGACCGGGCCGGCGTTCTGGTCCGGGTACGGGCGCGTCGTCAATCGGTCCGCTTCCGACGCGGCGGTGCGGCGGATGTTCTACCTGCTGTACGAGCACCAGAAGTACATCGTCATCTCCATGAGCGCCCGCCGCGGCCACGACCGCCCCCAAGCCGACCGCTACGCCCGCGACTGCCTGGCGGTGATAGACAACTTCCGGCGGACGGGAAGACCGGCGTTCTGACTGACCGCACGGGGGGTCGGCGCGCGGTCCGGATTAACGACAACTACGCCAAACGGCAAGCCGCCCGGCTTCCCATGCCCCGCGCAGGCCTGAAAAGCCCGAACGCGAGGGGGGATTCCGTGTCGTATCGGGCACGCTGGCGCGTTTACCTTTCCGGAGCCGGACGGCGCCGATTCGACTTTGCCGGCGGAGACCTGGATGAAGCTCGGCAGCGAACCCGCGGTGACGGATGAGCAGTTGATTGCCGGCGCGCGCAACGACAGCGCGGCCGTGGCGGAGCTGTACCGCCGTCACTATGGGCCGGTGTTCCGGTATTGCGTGCACCGCCTGTTTGATCGGTCCGTGGCGGAGGACGTGACCTCGACGGTGTTCCTGAAGATGGTCGAGAACGTCGACCGCTTCCGGGGCGACGACGAGGACCTGCGGCGGTGGCTGTTCACCGTCGCCACCAACGCGGCCAATGCCTACCTGCGGAAGCGGGCCCGCCGGAAGCGCCTGCTCGAGGCGGCGGCAAGGGACCTGGCCGCGGCGCGAAGCCAGGCCGGGCACGGGCCGGACGACGGGGCCGAACGCACGGCCGAGCTGCAAAGGGCGGTATGGACACTCAAGCCACGCGACCAGGCGATCATCGTCCTGCGGTTCGTCGAGGACATGAAGCTGTCCGAGATCGCCGGGATCGTGGGTTCGTCGCCGTCGGCGGTGCAGAAGCGGCTGTCCAGGGCGTTGGGAAGGCTCCGAGCATGGCTGGGCGGACGGACCCGGTCCAACGCCCGGAAGGAAGCAGGAGATGTCTGAGGACGAACGACGAGTCAGAGAGTTCATCCGGCAGGTGCGGTTCGACGACGAGCCGGACCCGCGGCACCGCGATCGCCTGCAGCAGCGGCTGGTGCAGGCCCTCGACCGGCGGCGTGAGCGTTCACCGGCCGCGGTGGCGATCCGGGCCCTTCGGAAAGGAGCGCGCATCATGAATCGCAACTACGTGAAATACCCCGCTGCGGCGGCGGCGGCTGCGCTTGCCGTGGCGATTGTTTTGCTGATCAACGGAACAGCGCCCAAGGCCTACGCCATGTCCGACGTGCCGCAGCTCCTTCGCGGCGCCAAGACCGTCCATCTCCGCTCATGGTATTACCAACAGACGACTCCGTCAGGGGATCGGGATCGCGTGAAGCTCACGGCGGAGGCCTGGTTCGACCTGGACAAGGGGCGATACCGGAAGATCGTCCCGTCGGTGGCGGACGGGGAGGGAGCGGGAAGCGTCAAGCAGCAGGTGGTCGTGTGCGACGGTCGGGTGGTGATGACCGTCGACCATGCCGACAAGTCGGTTTCCTACGAGAAGCTCACGCCGTTCCAGGCCCGATACCAGACGCGAGCAGGGGTCGAGCAGTTCCTTCGCAGGATCGGCCATGCCTTCGGCCCCGGGCAGGGCGATCTCCAGACGAAAGTCGCACAGGAAACGATCGAGGGGAAGCAGTATGACGTCTACGTCGGCGAGATGACCCGGGGAGGCGCCGGGATCAGGTTCCGAACGTGGTTTGCGCCGGCCACCGGCGATATCGGCAGGCTGATTGTGTGGACCAGGCAGGCCAAGGGGGACTGGTTGGAGTACATGGGCCTGGACTCGGTGGAGCGCGACGTTCCGTTGCCGCGCGGGGCCTTCGGCATCGAGCCGCCCGCCGGCTACACGCGGCGGAACACGCCGGAGACCGCCCCGGTGCGCACGCTCAAACCATCGGGCGCCCAACTCGGCCAATTGAGGCTGGCGACCTTCCCTTCGTTCGTCATGCCGGACGGCAGCGTTATCGTCTGCTGGTACAGCGAGGACCTGACCGCCGGGCCTCCCCGGCCCGAGGTGTTCCGGTCTCTCAAACCGGGCGGGCCCCTGCCGGAGCTGCCGATCGTGATCCGCGGCCTGGAGCCGATCACGGTAGGCAAGCTCCTCGACTACATGGCGGGAATCGTGGCCGCCACCGGGCCGGCGGTTAAGCCCCCCCAATATGTCGGGCGCCACCTGGCCACTACGACCAGGGGCGGGCGGGTCCACGAGTGGAGCCTGTACGTGCCCGTCTCGGCGGCCCCGCCGCGGGACGCGATATCCACCTACAGGTGCGTGCATGAGTTCACGCCTCGCGACAGGCGGGTCGGAGGCACGATTCACGTGGCCCTGGACATGCTGATGCCGGTCGGGGCGGAGGACTTCGATCCGTTCGTCCGCGGCCAGATGGCCGAGTTGTCCGACACCGGCGCTCCCAAGGACGTAACGTTCGAGAGCGTCGTAAAGCTCTCCAAGACCATCCGCGCGACGCTGGAGGGAGAGTAGGGCGCCCGTAATCGGATCTGCATACCCGAACGACAACAACGCAAAATGGCAAGCCGCGCGGCTTGCCATTTTGCGTTGTTGATCTCTCGCGCCCTCCACGTCAAACCTGCCGCCTTACGGCTGCTCGATCTCCCGCCGGCCGTTGGCGGAGGTTAGGACGCGGTTCACGGCGGACAGGTAGGCCCGGGCGGAGGCCTCGACGATGTCGGTGCTCAGGCCCCGGGCGCGGAACTTCCTGCCCTGGTGGTCCACCTCGATGGTCACCTCGCCCTGGGCGTCCTTGCCGCCGGTCAGGGCGCGCAGCGAGTAGTCCGTCAACTCCAGCTTGACGCCGGTGATCCGCCCGATGGTCACGTAGATCGCGTCCACCGGCCCATCCCCGGTGGCGGCGTCGGTGACGCACTGCTGGTCCTTGCACAACGTCACCGTCGCCGTCGGAATGGCGCTGGTGCCGGCGGTGGTCTGCAGGTCTTTCAACTGCCAGACCTCCGCTGCCTCGCCGAGGTGCTGGTCGATCAGGCCCTCGATGTCCTCGTCGTAGACGTTCTTCTTCTTGTCCGCCAAGGCCTTGAACTTCTCCAGGACATCCTGGAGCTGCTCCTTGCTGAGCTGGTATCCCAACGCCTGGATCCGTTCGGAAAGGGCATGCCGGCCGGAGTGCTTGCCCAGCACCAGCTTGCTGGCCGGGACGCCGATGGCCTTGGGGTTCATGATCTCGTACGTCTCGCGGTGGCTGAGCATTCCGTGCTGGTGGACGCCCGACTCGTGGGCGAAGGCGTTCTCGCCGACGATGGCCTTGTTCCGCTGCACGTGCACGCCGGTGATGCCTGAGACCAGCCGGCTGGTGGGGTAGATCCGGGTGGTTTCGATGCCGGTGTCGGCGTCGAAAAGGTCGCTCCGGGTCTTCAAGGCCATGACGAGCTCTTCGAGGGCCGCATTGCCGGCCCGCTCGCCCAGGCCGTTGATGGTGCATTCGATCTGTCCGGCCCCGGCCACCACGGCCGCCAGCGAATTGGCCACCGCCAGACCCAGATCGTTGTGGCAATGCACGCTGATCACGGCGTCACGGATGTTGGCAACGTGCTCGTGCAGGTAGGCGATGAGGGCGCCGAACTCGGAGGGGATCGCGTAACCGACCGTATCGGGAATGTTTACCGTCGTGGCCCCGGCCTCGATCACGGCGGTGACCACCTCGGCGAGGAAGTCCGGCTCGGTCCGGGAGGCGTCCTCGGGGGAGAACTCCACGTCGCCGGTGTACTGCTTGGCCAGCTTGACCCCCTCCACGCTCATGCGGATGATCTCCTCCTTGGCCCGCTTGAGCTTGTACTGGCGGTGGATGCTGCTGGTGGCGCAGAACACGTGCACCCGCGGCCTGGCCGCCTTGGCCACGGCCTCGCCGGCGCGGGCGATGTCCTTGTCCACCGACCGCGCCAGCCCGGCGATGGTGCAGCCCCGGATCTGCTCGCTGATGGCCTGGACGGCCTCGAAGTCACCCGGGGAGGCGATGGGGAACCCGGCCTCGATCACGTCCACTCGCAGCGTCTCCAGCGCGTGGGCGACCTCCAGCTTCTCGGTGAGGTTCATGCTGCAGCCCGGGGACTGCTCGCCGTCGCGGAGGGTGGTGTCGAAGATCAGGATGTTTCGTTTGCCCGCCATGGGTGGCTCCTTCACCGGTACGTTACCTTTCGTCCAGCGCACGTCGGTCGTTACATAAAAAAGGCCCCGCGATCCTTCGATCGGATCGCGAGGCCGGCTGTCCGCCGCTATACCCGCGATCCGTCAGCGCAGCAACAGCCCCAGAGCCAAGAGCACCGGGATGTTGCACTGACGGGTCATTAGCTGCCTTTCAGCGGTTACTATATCGGACCGTCGGGAAAGCGACAACAGTTTATCGCCGAAATTGTTGGCCTTTCGGAGCAAATTCAGGCCCGATGTGGCATGGGGGCGAACCTTCGGGGCGGTTGGCACGACTGGCAGGCGGACGGTTGAGAGAACGGGAAGTGATCGAGGACGCGGAACTGGTGGCCGGCGCCCTGGCCGGGGGCCCCGAGGCCTTCGAGCCCATCGTCCGGCGCTACCAGGACGCGGTGTTCGGCGTGGCCCTGGCGAGGCTGGGCGATTTCCACGACGCCGAGGACGTCGCCCAGACCGCCTTCGTCGAGGCGTATCGAAACCTGGGAGATCTCGCCACCCCGTCCCGGCTGGGCGCGTGGCTGCGGTCGATCGCGATCCACAAGAGCATCGACCTGCTGCGCCGCCGGCGCGAGCGGCCCCGCGACGACGTAATGGACGGCCTGCGCGACAAATCGGCTCCGCCGCCGGAACAGGCCATCCGCCGCGAGCTGCGCCAGGCGGTGATGGCGGCGGTGTCGGCCCTGTCCCGGCCTCAGCGGGAAACGGTTACGCTGTTCTACGTCAACGGGTACTCTTATGCCGACGTGGCGCGAATCCAGGAGGTGCCGGTCGGCACGGTCAAGCGCCGCCTCCACGACGCGCGGAAGCGGCTGGAAAAGGACATGATGGCCATGGTCGAGGACGTGCTCAAATCGGAAGGGCCCGACGAGGACTTCGCCGCCAGGGTGTTCCAGGTCCTCTCGGTGCGGCGTCCGCGGACGGGCGAGGCCATGCCCTGGCGCCAGATGGTCGCCGAACTCCAGCGGATCGGCGACCGCGGGGTCGGCGGCTTCAGCCGGGCGTTGGCGTCGGAATACTCCCAGACCCGCATCGCCGCCGCCGGCATGATCCGCATGGCTGAGTCGGCCCGCACCCGTGAGGACGTGGTCGGGATGATCAAGGCCGCGCTGGACGATCCGAACAAGAAGGTCCGCCGGAACGCCGTGGACGCGCTGTTTCGGCTGGAGGTGTCGGACGACCGCCGCCGGGCGGAGTTCGTCCCGCTGATCCTCGCCCGCCTGGCCGACCCGAGCAAGCGCGTCCGCAAGCGGGCCGCCTATCTGCTGGAGCTGTACGTCCCGGTCGTGCCCTGGCAGCCGGCGGTGCGGGCCCTGGTGGACGAAAGGGACGCGGACGTCCGCGGGGCCATGTCGCAGATGGTGCGGGCGATCCTGAAGGCCCAGCCGGCCCCGGAGGGAAAAGAACAGCCCTGACCGAACCTTCCGGCGGCGGCTTACGACGATAGACTGAGAAGCCTATAATCGCATACAGACGACGGTCAACGGCGGCCGGACCCGGTCCTGGCGGTGGTGTACCACTCACGCGGAAAAGGCTGGCCGCTCCCGGGGAGGGCGGGTACAGCTCTCCCCGGGCCGTCACCTTTCTCTGCGTCCCGGATCCGGGCGAAGCGTACACGGCGGTCAAAGGCGGTCGGACCTGGAGAACGTGCGAGTGTGCCCTCACACGCGAAGGGCTGGCCGTTCCCGGGGTGGACCGGCACAAGCCACCCCGGGCCGCCACCTTGTCCGTGAAGACGAGCGGCACGGGCTGCTTGTCGGCCCGTGCCCTCGTGGAACGGCAAGCGGGACACCGTCCTTACCCGGAACGCGGGACCCATCCGTTTGCGAGTTCACCGAAACGCCAGTTCCGTCTGCCCCGTCCCCTCCAGGTGTCGGGCGACCAGGGCGATGTAGGTTTCGGTGACGGTGGGGGTATCGGCCAGGCCCAGCCGTTGGCGGAGCCGGCCCACAGACTGCTCGTCGGGCGCCTCGATCTCCAGGAACCAGCCCAGCTCAGGCAGCTCGTCCAGGCAGATCTCGGCCCCGTCCAGCTCGAAGTACTCCCGGCGCTTCTGGAAGCCCAGCACGGGCGTAAGGCCGAGGCCCGCCAGGATTTCGGCCAGGGCTTCGGGCGAGCCCACAGCGGTCTCGTGCTCCGGGCGGACCTTCAGCGCGCCGGGTTGGCGGGGGCCCTTGTAGGTCAGGATCGCCACGCTTTCACCGTCTCCGGCCCGCTCGACGCGGACGCGCAGGCCCCGGTCCCCCCGGCGGAGCGAGCCGTTGGCGTCGTCATAGTAGGTGTTGTGCTCCAGGACACGGCGGGCCGGCGTGGCGCCGGCGGCGTCCAGGCGGCAACGCATCCCGGCCGGGTCGTCCAGGCGGAATTTAGCTTCGATCTCGATGCCCATGGCGAGCCATTCTACGTGCCGCCCCGCCCCGGGAGAAGTGTCTCCTCCGCCCGCCGGCCCCGACGGAGCGATCAGGCGGCCCCGCGGCGGCGGATCCACTTGGCGACGATCTGCAACGGCGCCCGGAGCGACTTGGCCCGGCCGTTGCGGTGGCGACGGCGCCAGGCGCGGATGGGCCAGAACAGCCGGGTGGCCAGGTTGTTGTAGGCGTTGAAGCCGAACTCGCGGACGATGTGCCGGAACGGCTTGGACCCGGGGTCGGGCATGCCGATCAGCCACAGCACCGCCGCCGCCCGGGCCAGGGCCGAAACGGCAAACGTGGCGTGGTAGTTGATCCACTCGAAGGGCCCGACCCGGAGGGGCGCGTCCTTGAGGAACTGGAGGGCCTCGGCGATGCCCCCGCCGGCCAACCCGCCCGCCGCCCCGCCCACGGCCACAACCACGGAAGCGGCGGCGATGTGCTTGCTCCTGCCTTCCGAATCGGAAAAGCCCAGGATCACCCCGGTCTGGGCCAGGACAACGCCGCCCCACATGGCGCCGCCCCAGATGCACGTGGCCGCTCCGGTCAGGTAGGAGATGGGGAGGGCTGCGCTGGTATCCGCGAACCAACCCGTCCAATGGTACAGCACGCCGAGGTCGACGCTGCCGCGCGTGGCCAGAAACCACCCCGCGGGCCCCAACGTCGTTCCGATGGTCCCCAGGATCAGCACGGGGCGCCGCCCCCAACGGTCGATCAGCTTGCCCCACAATTTCGCCACGACCATCGCGCTGAGGGCCCCGCAGACCATGAACACGACGTTGGCGGCCAGCTTCGAATAGCCCAGGTTCTCCAGGGCGTTCAGCCAGAAGTACTGCGCGCTGACGGACAAGGCGAAGGCGATGGTCGCCCCGTACAGGGCATAGTGGCGGAAGACGCGGTCGCCGAAGGCATCGCGGAGCAGATGGAACGGCTCGGAGACCGCCCGAACGGCCGCCGACAGGGCCGAACCGGCCTTCGCCGGCACCGGCGCCGTCAGCCCCGGCGAGACGATCTCTCGCATCTTGCGGAACAGGAGGATATCGATCGTGCCGAACACGGCCCCTACGAGGAAGAGGACGCAGATGGCCAGCATGAGCCCGGGCTGGTTGGCCAGGGTCACCGGGGTGTCCTTGGGCAGCTCGACGGTGTAGCGGTCCAGCAGCAGCCCGGCGGCGATGACGATGGCCACCTGGATGGGGTTGGTCCACAGGCGCCGGTTGGCGAAGTACCGCCCGCGGATGCGGCGGGGGATCAAGTCGCCCATCCAATTCTGCCAGGCGGGGTTGGAGAAGTGCGCGAGCAGGGCGTAGACGGCATACAGGGACAGAAAGATAGCGACCGTCACCGTCCCGGCCCCAAAGGCAAACGGCAGGACCGGAACCAACAGCCACAATAGCCGGCACGCGCTGGCGCTGCGGATGAAGGTCCTCTTGCGCTGCCCGGTCCGCTCGATGAAGATGGCCGCTACCAGCTGGGCGAAGGTCGCGCAGAACGGAATGGCCGCCATCAGCCCGAAGTGAAAGTCCTTGAACCCGATCAGTCGGGCGAAGGTGGTCAACTGGCTGCCCGACAGCAGCGACATCCAGACGACCCCGAACATCCACGCGATCGTTACACGCCGCAGGCTCCAACGGAGCGTTTGACCTCGCACCCGCAGCGCGGGCAGTTCGTCAAATGCCTTGACTCGCCCGGACACGCCTGACCGCCTCACTCGCATCACCTTCGCGTCATCGATGGACATCGGACATTGCGGGCCGCTTGTCCCGGTAAACCTCCGTGGCGTGACCGTTTTTCTGCGAAAACGACATCGAACCTGTACCCAACGACTAGCGGGGAAGGAAGATAACGTCCGAGGCGTGGATGCGGGGGCCCCGGTCGCCGCGACGGAGCGGGCCGGTGGGGCCGGCCGGGCCTGACCTCTGTTCGATCCCAATACCCATGACGCGTGATTCTACCTGTCCGGGCCCCCCGGGAGAAGCGCCCCGTTCATCCGCCCGCCCGCGCTCGTTTGACCCGCAGGGGAGCGCGACCGTTCCCGCACCCGGTGCCCTGGCATGCGTCCGCACTCTCCGCGCGGAACTTCCAGGCGCATGCGAAGGCACAGTGTTCGGCGATGGACGCGCTCCCCCCGCGCGCGTTTAGCCGCGACCCGTAGGGGAGCGCGTCCGTTCCCTACCGCGTGCTCTCGCATCCGCCCGGACTCTCCGCGCGGAACGTCAAGGCGCATGCGCAGACACATGGTCCGGCGAAGGACGCGCTCCCCCCGCGCGTTTAGCCGCGACCCATAGGGGAGCGCGTCCGTTCCGTACCCCGTGCTTTTGCATGCGCCCGGACTCTCCGCACGGAACCTCCAGGCGCATGCAAAGGCACAGTGTTCGGCGATGGACGCGCTCCCCGTTGGGTCGCGGCTAAACGAGTTCGGTGGGAGCGCGTCGGTTCCGTACCCCGTGCTTTTGCATGCGTCCGGACTCTCCGCACGGAACCTCCAGGCGCATGCGGGTGAACAGTGTTCGGAAGCGACGCGCTCCCCGTTGGGTCGCGGCTAAACAGGGGCGCCAGACCTCGATCAACCCTGCGGCGGGCGGCGGCGCCGGCGCCAGACGCGGATGGGCCAGAACAGCCGGGTCGCCAGGTTGCTGTAGGCGTTGAAGCCGAACGCCCGGACGATGTGCCGCACCTTCCGCGAGCCCGGGTCCGGCATGCCGATCAGCCACAGCACCGACGCGGCCGGGACCAGCGCCGAGATGGCGAAGGTCACGTGGTAGTTGATCCAGGTGAACGGCCCCACGCGGATCGGGTCGGTCTTGAGGAAGCTGAAGACTTGCGCGATGGCCCCGCCGGCGAGCCCGCCCAGGGCCCCGCCGATCGCGACGACGACGGCGGCGGCCGCGATGTGCCGGCTGCGACCGCCCGTGTCGGAGAACCCCAGGATCACGCTGGATTGCGCCAATGCCACCCCCGACCACATCGCCCCGCCCCAGATGCAGGTGACGGCGCCGGCGAGGTAGGCCTGCGGGATGCGGAGGTCCATCGCCCCGGCCGCGTCCGCCCAGCGGATCAGCCAGTTCAGGTCCACCGTGCCGTCGGTGGCCAGGAACCATCCGACCGGCCCGAAGATCGTGCCCAACGTGCCCAGGATGAGCACGGGCCTGCGGCCCCAGCGGTCGATCAGCTTGCCCCACAGACGCGCCACCAGCATGGCGCTGAGGGCCCCGCACACCAGGAACACCACGTTGGCGGCCAACTTGGAGTAGCCCAGGTTCTCCAGGGCGTTCAGCCAGAAGTACTGCGCGCCCACCGCCAGGGCGAAGGTGATTGTGGCTCCGTACAGGGCGTAATGCCGGAACACCCGGTCGTCGAAGGCGCCGACGACCACGCGGACCGGCTCGGCCAGGGCCCGCCGGATGGCCGGGCCCCATCCTCCCGCCGCCGGCGGCGTCGCCGAGGTCAAGGCCGGGGAGGCGATCTCCCGCATCCGCAGGAACAGCAGGATGTCGATGGTGCCGAACGCGGCCGCGACGGCGAACATCACGCAGATGGGCACCATCAGGCGGGGTTGGGTGGTCATGTTCACCTGGGCGTTGCCACCCTGCGCCGCTGTGTAGTGGTCCAGGACCAGCCCGGCGAGGACGACGATGATCATCTGGATGGGCGTGGTCCAGAGTTGGCGGTTGGCGAAGTACCGCCCGCGGATGCGGCGGGGGATCAGGTCGCCCATCCAGTTGTACCAGCCGGGGGTGGCGAAGTGGCCCAGCAGGCTGCCGACGGCGTACAGCAGCAGGAAGACGGTCACCGCCGCCGTCCCCGCCCCCAGCAGCAGCGCCAGGGCGGGAATCGCCAGCCACAGCAGCCGCTGGATCAGGGCGCTGCGGATGAACGTCCGCTTCCGCTGCCCGGTCCGCTCGATGATCACCGCCGCGATCAACTGGGCGAACGTCGCGCAGAACGGAATCGCCGCCATCAGCCCGAAGTGGAAGTCCGTGAAGCCGATCAGGCGCCCGAAGACCGTCAACTGGCTGCCGGTGACCAGCGACACCCAGACCACGCCGAACATCCACGCCACGGTCACCCGTCGCAGGCTCCAGCGCAGCGTCCGGCCTCGCACCCGCAGGGCGGGCAGCTCCGTATCGAAGCTCTTTCCCAGGCCGGACACGCCAGACCGCCTCACTTGCACCGCACGGGCGCCTTGGATGGACATCGGGCATCGCGGGCCGTTTGTCCCTGTAAACCTCCGTGGCGCGAGCATTGTTCCGCGAAAACGATATGGGTCCTGTACTTAGGGGCTATCGGGGAAGGATGATGACGTCCCGGGCGTGGACGCCGACCGCCACCGTGTCGCCGACCGACGCAGACGGCCGGGCCGGCATGGCGGCGCCCGACAGCGTAACGTCCGCGCCCAAATCCACCTCAAACCGCGCCGATTCGCCCAGGTGGGTCCATTCCGCCAGCCGGCCGGTGAAGGCGTTCTCCGCCTGGGGCCCGGGACCCAGGCGGATGCACTCGG
>DASRZG010000636.1:0-10689 GCA_035686585.1 Phycisphaerae bacterium | reverse complement strand
GCCTGTGTGGCGCTGAGGTTGCTGTATTCGTTGGACACGACCACCTGGGCGCCGGCCGGGGCGGCCAGCGAGATCAAGGCGATCACTTGCAGAGCAACGCCCATTGACGTGTAGCGCACGAGGTGTCTCCTATGTGTTCGATGGTTCTGAAATCAGCGTTCGGGGGAACGTCTCGTTCAACCGATGCCCGGCGCGCCGGTTCCGCGGCTCATCCCGGCTCAGGCAGTGCTTGCCGTGCCCAGTTGCCACAACGATACCTCAACGCGGAACTCTTTGCGAACAGTTTTTCCATCCTCGCTGACAGGCCTTGGGGCGTTCGGTACGGATGCCGCCTTGGGGGGAGCGGGAAACACCCCGCCCCTGTTTACAAGCCCACAACGTCAACGGGCGCGTGTTGCCATAACTCCTTTATGGACAAGGCTTTACGTGATGTTTCCGGGTGTTTACATTTCTCGGTTTTGTAAACACCCCCCCCGAGGGTCGGACCCGGATCGCAGGAGGGTCGCCAGGTGGGCGGGCGGGGCGTCCGGGTAAGGGCCGGGAAGGGCGTCCGCCTGTTTACACACCCGAATGGAAACAGGGAGGACACACACCTAAGGCCTTTCATACACTGCGGTTTCCGGCTTCCAAGGGGTGTTTACATTCGGGCGTTTTGTAAACACCCCCCCCCGCCGAGGAAGTCACGGTCGATCGAGGGCGCGGATGCGGTCATTCACTGCCGCGGAACTGCTGCGGGAAGTGCTCGTAGCCCCTCAGGTCGAACGGGGCGGGGGGGACCGCCCACGGGCAGCCGATGTCGGAGAAGAGCTTTCCCTCGGCCGCACAACGGGTGATGGCGTCGTTGATGCCGTCGATCACCAGCGTGGACTCAGGCCCCTCCCCGCACCGGCGGACATACTGCGGATCGATCGCGCGCGTGACGACGGAACTCTCGAACGCCCCGTTCAGGGCGACGGTGAAGTTCCGCCCCATCGTCATGGTGCACAGGACCCGCTCGGGATCGGCGGCGCCGACGGCGTCGGTGAAGTTGGCCAGCGCCTCCAGCCGGGAGCGGTCGTCGGCGGGGAACGTCTCGGCCCGCCCGTCGGCGCGGGTGATGGTCGTGGCGCCCGCGGCGTCCCAGCCCACCGTCCCGCCCGAGCAGTCGATCTCGATCCACGGGCCCGTCTGCTCGCCCGCGGTGCAGTGGGAGACGAGGAAGTAGGCGGTGGGCCCCTCGGCCGTGGCGATCTCGATCCCGGCCGTGTCCTCCGAATCGATGTCGTGGGCGTGGTAGAGTTCGGCCCGGACCCGCACGGGGGCGGCGAACGTCCGCGGGCGCGGGCTGGCCCAGTAGAGCATGTTGGCGATCTGGTGGCTGAGGGCGTTGTTGGACGGCCCGTCGAGCACCCACGCGTCCCCGCAGCGCAGCCGGCCCGCCCACTCGTTGCGGGCGTAGTAGCTGTCGGGGCGGGGCCAGAACGCCCGGCACCGCAGGCGGAGGACCTCGCCCAGCGCGCCCGAGGCCAGCAGGTCCTTGATGCGGTTGACGGAGGTGCTGTAGATGGCCTGGAAGCCCAGGGCGCAGACCGCGCCGGACCGCCGCTGGGCGGAGAGGATTTGGTCGACCTCCTGCACGGTCCCGGCCGGGGGTTTTTCGACGTAGACGTTGTGCCCGCGCTCCATGGCGGCGCAGGCCAGCGGGGCGTGGGTGGCGATGCCGGTGGGGATGAACACGGCGTCGACCTTTCCGGCGAGGGCGTCGAACATCTCCACCGCGTCGGCGAAGAGCCTCACCCCCTGCGCCTCGAACCGCTCGACCTGCCCGTCGGTGCGGTCCTGGGGGCGGATGGCGGCGGCGGCGAGGCGGCAGCCCAAGCCGGCGCCGGCCTGGGCGATGCCGCGGATGTGAACGGCGGCGTACCCGCCGGCGCCGACGATGGCGTACTGGATCATGGGAGGTCTCCTGGGAGGCGGGCTCAGCCGCCCGGGCTCTGGTAGGGGATCGGGTCGGTGGCGCCGGCCTCGGCGAAGCCGGCCAGGCGGAGGCGGCAGGCGTCGCACCGTCCGCAGGCGGCGGCGTCGGGGGCCGGGTCGTAGCAACTGTGCGTCAGCGAGTAGTCCACGCCGAGCGCCAGGCCGGTGCGGATGATCTGGCCCTTGGTCATGTGGATGAGGGGGGCGTGCACGCGGTAGACGCCCCGGCCCTCGACGGCGGCGGCGGTGGCCAGGTTGGCCAGGCGCTCGAAGGCGGCGACGAAGGCGGGGCGGCAGTCGGGGTAGCCGCTGTAATCGACGGCGTTGACGCCGAGGAACAGGTCGAAGGACCCGATCACCTCGGCGTAGCCGAGGGCGAGGCTGAGGAAGATGGTGTTGCGGGCGGGGACGTAGGTTGGGGGGATCGGGGCGGCCTCGGCGGGCCCGGGCGAGGCGGCCCGGTCCTTCGGCACAGCGATCCGGTCGGTGAGGGCCGATCGCCCGAAGCCGCCGGCGGCGGTCAGGTCGATCCGGATCACGCGGTGCTCGGCCGCCCCGCCCGCCCGGGCCACGCGGCTCGCGGCGGCCAGCTCGAACCGGTGCCGCTGGCCGTAGTCGAAAGACAGGGCATGGCAGAGGAAGCCCTCATCCCTGGCCACCGCCAGGGCGGTGGCGGAGTCCAGCCCGCCGGACAGCAGCACCACGGCCGGCTTGTCGCGCTCCTGGCTCACGCCGACAGCCTACGTCGGCGGGGGGGAAGACTCAACCGTATGCAAAGGCCGGCTTGGGGGACGATGGCGGCGTTTGCGCGGCGGGCCTTATGTCCGCGTGCGCGATCGCATAGAATGAGGCGCATGGCGATACGAACGAAAATCGTGGCGACGGTGGGGCCGGCCTGTGCGGAGCCGGCGGTGCTGGAGCAGATGGCGCGGGCGGGCGTGGACGTGTTCCGGGTGAACTTCTCCCACGGCAACGAGGCGACCCGCGCCGAGGCGGTGGCGAACATCCGCCAGGTCGAGTCGCGGATCGGCGAGCCGCTGGCGATCCTGGCAGACCTGTGCGGGCCGAAGATCCGCGTCGGGCCCATCCACGGGGGCTCCTGCCTGCTGGGAGAGGGCGCCCGCGTGTCGATCACCCGCCAGCCGGTCATCGGCTCGGCCGACCAGATCTCGACCACGCTGCCCGAGCTGATCGACTGCGCTCGCCCGCACCAGGCGCTGCTGCTGGACGACGGCAAGATCCGCCTGCGGGTGATCGAGACCGACCCGCCGGAGCGGATCGTCTGCGAGGTGACGACCGGCGGCATCCTGGCCGAGGGCAAGGGGATCAACCTGCCCGAGACCGAGCTGGACCTGCCGGCGCTGACCGAGAAGGATCTGCGGGACGTGGAATGGATCGCCGCCAGCGACGTCGACTGGGTGGCGCTATCGTTCGTTCAACGGGCCGATGACGTGCACCATCTGCGCTCGCTGCTGGCCGAGGATTTCCGGATCGTCGCCAAGATCGAGAAGCCCAAGGCCCTGGAGCGGATCGAGTCGATCGTGGACGCCGCCGACGCGCTGATGGTGGCGCGGGGCGACCTGGGCGTGGAGATGCCTCTGCCGGAGGTGCCGATCATCCAGAAGCGCCTCGCCAAGCTGTGCCGGACCCACGGCAAGGCGTGCATCGTGGCCACGCAGATGCTCGAGTCCATGACCGCCAGTCCCACGCCCACCCGCGCCGAAGTCGCCGACATCGCCAACGCGGTCCTGGACGGCGCCGACGCGGTGATGCTCTCCGGCGAAACGGCGGTGGGAAAGCACCCCGTCGCCACGGTTCGCATGATGCAGGAGATCGCCGCCGAGGCCGAGGCGTACGAGGCCACGCTGGGGATCGCAGCGACGGTCCACTTCGCCCCCGCGCGGACCACGGCCGCCCTGGCGGCGTCGGTCCGCGCGGTCCTGGCCGAGGAGGAGATCTCCGCCGCCGCCGTCTACACCGCCTCCGGCACCACCGCGGCCGTGCTGGCGCAGCAGCGCCTCCCCGTGCCCGTCCTGGCCATGTCCCCGAACAGGCGGGTGGTGCGTCAGATGTCGCTTCTGTTCGGGGTCCGGCCCGTGCTGGAGCCGGCGCCGGAACACACCCGGGAGGTGCTGGCGGCGGCGGGCAGGCACCTGCAGGCACTGGGGCTGGTTCGGCCTGGGGCGAAGATCGTGGTCCTGTCAGGCCGGCCCATCGGCAAGGGCGGCGCGACCAACACGTTGGTCGTCCACACGGTGGTGTGAGGCAGGCCGGGGGCCCGGCAATCGCCGCCTGGGCGGAAGCGGATTGCCTTCAAGCGGGTGGGGGCCTACCATGAAGACGTGTTCGAAAGTAAAGAAAAACCTCTGCAACCAAAGGAATTCCCGGACGAGGCCGATATAGAATCTGACGAGCAGGACGACTTGGTCGGCCTGACCCGGTGCGGGGCCTGCGGGGAGTTAGTTTACGTGGACACTCCCCGATGCCCGCACTGCGGGGATTGGACCGTCCAGATCGGGCAGCATTGGCGCCAGAGCGGCAAGTGGTATGTGCGCGCGGGGCTCTTCCTGGCCAAGGTGGTGTTGATCAACTGGATCGTGCCGTTGATCCTTGCATGTATCGGCGCAGCGGTCGCCCTCTGGCGTCTGCTCCGGTGATCGCCCCGAGAGGCCGCGGGACGAGCAGGCGGACGCGGCGAAATGGCGGGGGTGGCCAAGTTCGGATTTGACATTGGGGGGGCGTAGGTGTGAAATCAGCACGGGTAGAGGGATGCGAGGAAAGGCCATGAAGGTCTTCATGCTGGGATGGGAGTTTCCCCCGTACATCAGTGGCGGCCTCGGAACCGCCTGCTATGGACTGACGCGCGGGTTGGATGAAGCGGGAGTAGAGGTGACCTTCGTCCTGCCGACGGCGGTTCCCCTAGACGCCGCCAGCCATGTGCACTTCCGGACGCCGGCGACGCTGATGGGCGATCTGCCGGCCGGGACGGTCCTCACGGCGGAGGGTTTCCAGCGCCTGACGGTGCGCGCCCTGCCGGCGATGCTCCAGGCCTACGCAACGGCCGGCGGCTTCGAGCAGATGATCGAGCAGCTTCGCCAGCAGCAGAACCTCGGCGCGCTGGGCATCCCGGGCCTGACCGCCCTGGCGGGCGGCGGAGGCGGCGGAGGCGGACGGTCGTTCGTGGGCGGGTCGCCGGGGATGTACCGGGGCGACCTGCTGACGCAGATCCAGTACTACGCCTCCCTGGCGGTGGAGCTGGCCAAGCGGGAGCAGTTTGACCTGGTCCACGCCCACGACTGGATGACCTACCCCGCCGGCCTGGCGGTTTCGGCCTACACGGGCAAGCCCCTGGTGGTCCACCTGCATTCGACCGAGTTCGACCGCAGCGGCGAGCACGTCAACCAGCAGGTCTACGACATCGAGCGCGCGGGGATGCACGGGGCGGACCGGGTCATCTGCGTCAGCTACCTGACCCGCGGGATCGCCCTGCGCCGCTACGGCGTGCCGGCGGAGAAGATCGAGGTGGTCTACAACGCCGTCGAGCACCCCGACGGCGGCATGGGCGAGCCGCCCCCCATCGCCCGCGACGAGAAGATCGTCCTGTTCCTGGGCCGGATCACCATGCAGAAGGGCCCGGAGTATTTCCTCCACGCCGCCAAGAAGGTGCTGGAGAAATTCAAGAAGGTTCGTTTCGTCATTGCCGGCAGCGGGGACATGACCGGGCAGATCGTGGAGTTGTCGGCGGCGCTGGGCATCGGGCGTCACGTGACGTTCACGGGGTTCCTCCGCGGCGACGACGTGGCGCGGGTATTCCGCATGGCGGACCTGTACGTCATGCCCAGCGTTTCCGAGCCGTTCGGAATCGCCCCGCTGGAGGCGCTGTCCCACAATGTCCCGGTGATCATCTCCAAGCAGTCCGGCGTCTCGGAGGTCCTGACCCATGTGCTGAAGGTGGACTTCTGGGACGTGGACGAAATGGCTAACAAGATCATCGCGGTGCTGCGACACCCGCCCCTGCAGCGCGTCCTCCGCCAGCAGGGACAGATCGAGTTGCGAAGGCTCTCCTGGCGGGACTCCGCCGAGAAATGCAAGGAAGTGTACCAACAACTCGTCGGCGTGGCGTAGGACCGAGGATCGGGCCGGGCAGCGACCGAGAGACCAAATCCCAGGTGTGCGAATGGCTTCGGTAGTTTTTTACTTCCAGGTGCACCAGCCCTTCCGGCTGCGGCGGTACAGCATCTTCGACAGCGGCACCAATTACTTCGACGGGCGGGCCAACGCTGAGATCTGCCGCAAGGTCGCCGGGAAGAGCTACCTGCCGACCAACGCGGTCATCGCCGACCTGATCCGCATGCACGAAGGGCGGTTCCGGGTCAGCTATTCCATCACCGGCATGGCCATCGAGCAGTTCCGCCTGTACGCGCCGGAGGTGCTCGACAGCTTCCAGGCCCTCGCCGACACCGGCTGCGTGGAGTTCATCGCCGAGACCTACCACCATTCCCTCGCCTTCCTCTACCGGCGTGACGAGTTCGTCGACCAGGTGGCGATGCACCGCCAGCTCATGGCCGACACCTTCGGCCAGACGCCCCGGGTATTCCGCAACACCGAGCTGACCTATAACAACGACGTCGCCCAGGTGGCGGAGGACATGGGCTTCGACGCCGTCCTGACCGAGGGCGCCGACCACATCCTGGGCTACCGCAGCCCCAACTTCCTCTACAGCCCGCCCAACTGCGGGCAGCTCAGGATGCTGCTGAAGAACTATCGCCTCAGCGACGACGTCGCCTTCCGCTTCGGCAACCGCGACTGGGCGGAATGGCCCCTGACGGCGGAGAAGTTCGCCCGGTGGGTCAACCAGATCAACGGCAACGGGTACGTCTGCAACCTGTTCATGGACTACGAGACCTTCGGCGAGCACCAGTGGGCGGACACGGGGATCTTCGATTTCCTGCGGGCGATGCCCGGGCTGGTGATGAGGATCGGGGACAACAATTTCCTGACCGTCTCGGAGGCGGTGGACCGCTATCCCGTCACCGCGGAGCTGGACATCCCGCACATGATCTCGTGGGCGGACATCGAGCGGGACATCTCGGCCTGGCTGGGCAACTCCATGCAGGCCAATGCCCTGTATGAGCTGTACGCCCTCGCCGACGACGTCCGGGCCAGCGGGAACGAGGAGTTGACCGAGGACTGGCGGAAGCTGCAGACCTCCGACCACTTTTACTACATGTGCACCAAGTACTTCGCCGACGGGGACGTGCACAAGTACTTCAACCCCTACGAGTCGCCCTACGACTCTTACATCAACTACATGAACATCCTCGACTCGATCCGCACCCGCCTGGGGCAGAAGAAGGCCTGAGGCCCTCCCGAGGGCGCGGCGGCGCATCCGGCGGGGTCGAATCGGCGGTCCGCCGCCGGCGCACCCCGAGGCCGTTGTGCCGACAGGACGTAACGCCGGCATGGGCACAGGAAGCGCCACCACCTCAACACGATCACCCACCTGCGAGAAACCGCTCCGCCGAGGCCGGGCCCTGCTGTTGGCGGAATCCCCCCTGGCCACCACCCTGGGCATGACCCTCAGCGGCACGTTCCTGACCGCCATGGTCGTCGGCTTCGAGGGGGGCGTGTTCGAAGTGGGCCTGGCCACCGCCGCCGGAGCCCTCGGGGCGGTGGGCATGCTCGTGTCCAACCCCCTCATCAACCGTATCGGCAGCCGAAGGCGATTCTGCCTGATCACGCTCGGGGTCGTCCGGTCCCTCCGAATGGTCATCTCCGGCCTGCCGCTGCTGGTGATCGTCGGATGGGCGCCGCGGTCGATGTACTGGCCCCTGGTGGGGTGTGTGCTGGTGTCGGCGATGTTCGGCACGGCGGCGGAGATCTCCCGCCGAAGCTGGATCTCCGACCTGGTCGGCCCGACCGAGCGGGGGCGGTTCTTCAGCCGGCGGGTCATGCTCAGCATGCTCGCCAGCATCATTATCCTGCCCACCGGCGGGATGCTGCTGGATCGCATGCCCCGGACCGGCGGACAACCCATGACCGCCCTGGCCGTCCTGGTGGGCTTCGGCGCCGCCGTCGGCTGGGTGGGCTGGCTGCTGCTGTACCGGGCGCCCGAGCCGCCGATGGCACCGCCGCGGCGGCAGACCGGGCTGGGGCAATCGCTGATCCTGCCGTGGCTTCGCCCGCGATTCCGCCCCCTGCTGGCGGTGGCGGGCGCCAACGCCCTGGCGTGCAGCCTGGCGGCGGGGTTCTTCGACATCTACATGCTCCGGCACCTCGGCCTGAGTTGGAAGTGGATCGCCGCGGTCAACACCGTGGGGCAACTGGCGGCGTTGGCGGCGGCGCCGCTGTTCGGGCGCTGGGCGGATCATTCCGGGGCGCGCAAGGTGCTGAACACTTCGTTCTGGTGCAAGGGCATCTTCCCCGCTCTATGGATCCTGGTGGCGCCGGCGTGGTGGCAGTTGGTGTTCGTGGTGGTCCTGGTCCGCGCGTTCAACTCGGCCGGCATGATCTGCTGGGCTCGCCTGTCGATGAACCTGTCCCCCCCGCGGAACCGGGCGGCCTTCCTCGCCGCCAGCCAGGCCATCGTCGGCGCCGGCGGGGCCGTCGGGGCCCTGGCGGGCGGGACCCTGGTCGCCCTGCTGGACCGGTGGGACTTCTCGCTGGACCTGGGCGGCTTCGCGGTCGTCCCCCTCCACGTCGTCTTCCTCCTGTCGGCCGTGATGCGCGTCACCACCATCCCCCTGCTGCGGTACATCCGCGAGCCCAGGCACTCCATGGTCAACGCGCCGGACCCGGACCTGGACTGAAGGGCGGAGATTCGATTCGAACGGCGCGGTACAGCAGGCCCTCCTTGTGGAACGTCGCCGCCTCCAGCAGCGCCCCGGGGCAGTAGCCCTTCTGCGGGCTGACTACGTACAACGGGCGGCGGCCCACCGCCTCGAAGAAGGCGTTGATGTCCTCACCCGGGCGGGGGATCGGCCACGGCTCGTGGCCGCCGAGGAGCAGGATCCCCCGGCCGGTGCGGGAGGTCTGCTGAAGGACCGCCAGCGGATAGTACGCCGTCGGATCGGCCACGATCACCGCGTCGGGCGGCGCCTGCCGGAGCACCTCCGTGGCGAACCGCTGGGCGGAGTCCTCGTTCTGCTTGCAGGGCGTGATCCAGTATCGCGCCTCGTCGCGATAGGGCAGGGCCCGCGGGTGCCGCACGGCCGATGGCGCGACCTTCATGGCCACGGCCGGGGCGACGGTATACAGCACCGGCATGGCCACGATCGAGGCGGCCACGCCCGCCCACGCGAGCCGCCGCCACCCCGGGCCGCTGGAGACCAGCACGTCCAGCCCGACCGCCGCCAGCACCGCCATCATCGCGTAGGTCGGCAGGAAGAACGTGAACTGGTCCGGCACGAAATACCGCACGGCGAAGACGGTCTGGATGGCCGCCAGGGCGTACAGGACCCACGCCGCCGCACCCGCCCGCCGCCGCAGACACCACAGGCCCACCAGCGCCAACGGCAGCAGGACGTTCGCGAAGTTCAAAGCCACCAGGGCAAAGTTGGCCTTCGCCCGCCCCGCCGACGGGTCGCCCCCAAACACCTGTGCCTGATACCTGCCCACCAGCGCCGATCGCACCGCCTCGCCCACGCTGCCCAGCTCGACCGCCTTGGCGACGATCATGGCCACGTACAGGCCCGACCCCGCCAGGTACGCCCCCGCCGCCACGAGAATCGACCAGGCAGGCAGCCGCTTCCGCGCGATCAGCACCACCGCCGTCACCACGTACACCGGCAGCGGCAGCAGGGCGAAGTTGTGCACGCTCAACCCCAGCCCGCTGACCAGCGCCAGGCCGGCCAGCTTGCCCCACGTCGGCCTGCGCAACAGCAGCAGCAGGATCCACAACTCGGCCGTAAAGCCTGCCAGCGACCAGGTGTACACCTCCGCGATCGTCGCCAGCCACCACGGCGTATGCGCCAACGCCAGCATGGCCACGATGGCGGCGCCGACCCGCCGCTTGCCGGTCAGGATCGTCCCTGCCATCGCCAGGTTCGCCAGGGCCACCGCCATCCCCAGCCCGCTGAAGATGCTCAGCCGCATTGGCGTCATCCAGACGGGAAGCGCCGCGAAGATCCGACCGGCCAGGATGTACAGCGGGTGCGCCAGCGCCAGCCCCAACTCCCCGTCGAAGCCCCAGTCGCCGTGAAGGACGCGGTATTGAAACATCCCGCTGTCCTGCCAACTGACGCCCCTCTGGGCCGTAAGAGCATACAGGACCGCCGCCGCCACCAGCACGGGGAGGTACAACCCTTTTGCTGATGGCGTCGCGGAGGCAGGCCGATATGGCTGTTGAGCGTGTGTGTCCATGTTCCTAAGATGCTATCGGCATAACCTTTGGCCCCTCACAAGCCTTCACGGCCGGCCGGCGCGGACCCGGCCGGCGGAAGGGCGGCGCACTTGACGGACACGTCGGGGACATCCCGGCCCGAGCCCGTCCTGCCGGCGGGCGGGACGGCGCGGGCGCTGGTCGAGGCCCTGCGGATCCCCCACTGGGTCAAGAACGCCTTCGTCCTGGCCGCTCTGCCGTTCTCGGGGCAGTTGGGCTCCGGGTCGGCGTGGGTGATGGCATTGGCCGCGGCGGCAGCTTTCTGCCTGCTCAGCAGCGGCGTGTATCTGATCAACGACTTGGCCGACCGCGAATCGGACCGGACCCATCCGGTCAAGTCCCGCAGACCGGTC
>DASRZG010000635.1:0-18999 GCA_035686585.1 Phycisphaerae bacterium | reverse complement strand
AGGAGGACGAGGCCCTCGGCGCCGACCCCCACCTGGTCTTCATGCCCAGGTGGGTGCACGAGCTCCACACCGGTCGTCCCGAGTCCGGGCGCATCCTCCTGGTCGGCAGGGACGGGCCTTCCTCGGCGGCGCGATACAGGCCGCTCCAGATCGACCTGGACGCCCTCGCCGTGACCGTCCGGGCCGAAAGACTCACCTGCTCCTCAGGCCGGTCCCACTTCAGCCGCAACGGGAAGATCCTGGAGCGAGAGGTGCTGCTGCCCTACCGCGACAAGGTCTATATCCCCGGCAACATCTGGCAGTGCTTCGACCCGAAGACCTGGACCTCCGAGCCGATGGCCGAACACCGGCTGCCGCGCGAGTATGAGGGCCTCCGCTACTACGGCGTCACGGGCCACTACGGCATGATGGGGTGGGACTTCGAGGGCACGTTCTACCGCATTGGCGTGGACGGGAAGCCCCCCGCCGACACCGCCAACAGGGAGACCCCATGAGATTGATCCCAGCCGCCGTGCTGTGCATCCTGGCGCTGGCGCCGCGAGTCCAGGCCGCCGAACCGGCGACGGTGGTGGTCCTGCCGCCGCGGGTCAACGGCGCCGAGACGGAAACCGCCGCCGCCGCCCAACTGCTGTGCGACCGCCTGGCCCAGCGCATCGGGCAAAGCCCCGACGTCAAGGTGGTCGACCGGGCGGAGCTGGAGCGGATCGTCGCCGAGAGGCGGCTGGAGACCGCGCCCCGGCCGGTGCTGAGCTTCGACGCGATGGTGCGCGTATCCGCAGACACCTCCGGCCCGCTGCCGCGTGTCTCGCTGGCGGTAATCGACCTGTCGCTGGGCAACGTGGCGGCGTCGGAGAGCTACCCCTGGCGGAAGGGCCGCCCCGACGAGCCGGTGGAGGACATGGCCAGGCTTTGCGTCTCCGCCGCCCGCACCCTCGCCGCCGCGCCCAAGGGCGGCCTGAAGGTCCGCCTCATCCCGCCGGTGGTCCCCTACCGCGCCGAGCGGCTGGAGCCGCTGGCCGAGCGGCTGATGGAGGCGTTCGCCCAGGCGGTGGACCGTTCCCCCAATGCCCGTCGGGTCCTGCACCTGGAGGCGGGCGCCGCCGCGGAGGAATCGCTGCTGCTGCTGATGGGCCTGAGCCGGCTGCCGGGCGGGCGGCGGTTCGCGCCCCAGGCCGACGCCGCCGTCGAGTTCCGCCTGTCGGAGGTGGACCCGATGGGCAAGAGCTTCCAGCAGACGACCATCCAGCTCGAGTACCGCGTGACGGGCAAGGCCGCCGGCGAGTGGGCGAGCGTCTCCGGCCAAGTCGCCGACTGGGACGCCGTCCTCGCCCGCGCCTGGCGAGACCTGGCCGCGAAACTGGCCGGGGCCGACCCCCGGGCCGCCGGCGATTTCCTGGACGAACTCACCGTCCGGCGCCGCCAGGCGCAGGCGGAGCTGGAGAAGCTCCGCAGCATGAAGGCGGGCGAGCAGGCGGTCATCCACAACTTCGGCAAGGGGCTCCTTCCCCCGGGGCAGGTCGAGGAGATCGCACAACTGGCGGCCGCTGCCGCCAAACTCGACCCAACCAGCGAAGAGGCGGCCTTCATCGCGGTGAAGTTCCACTTCGTCCTCCGCCGCGACGACGCCGGCAAAGACAAGGACCGCGCGGCCGGGATCCTCATCCCGTCCATCCGCGAAGCCCAGCAGTACCTGGACCGCTTTCACTCCACCACCCGATACCGTTGCGAGGTCAGCGACGTGGCCTGGGAGACGACCTGGCGGATCGCGCGGGCCTGCAAGGCGACGGGCGGCGCCGACCCCGGCGTGCTGGACCGCCTGGCCCGGCTGGCGACCGTGGCGGTGGACGTGCCCCACGCCGGTTTGTTCGTCCGCTGGGAAAGCGGTTCGGCGATCCGGGAACTCTACGAGGCCATGATCGGCGCCAACATGGACGCCGGGGCGTGCCGCCGCTGGCGCGACGCCTGCCTGGCGATCGTGGAGGCCAGGGTCGAGCAGGCGAGCGTCAAGTCCAGGATGAGCAGGGATTACGAGCGGGCCGTGGTTTCCCTCCGAGCGACCCGAATCGGCTTTGCCCTCGCCGACGGCGACGTCGATCAGGCGCGGAGGCTCATGGTTGCCCTGGTCGACGAGTTCCCCACGATGCAATACGCTCCCGGCACCGTCGTCGCCGCGCTGAGCGACGCCGCCGGGCGACTCCAGGACCCCCAGCTCGCCGCCCGGGTGGCGGCGGCGCGCAAGGGCCGCCGCAAGTACGTCGGCCAGGGCGTGCCCACCGTCGTGACCTGGCCCGCCGACCGTCTGGACAACGACGTCCATGCCCCCGCCATTGCCGGAACGCCCATCTCCGTGCAGGTGGAGACGGAGAAACCCTACGAGCCCCTGAGACGGCTGCAGGCGGTGGGCGTAATCGGTTCGCGACTCTACGTGCTGGTTCACATCACGGGGGACTCCCCCAGGCTGCGCACGCCCGAAGACCAACACTACGCCATCCGGGCCCGGCTGGGGTATCTCCCCCTCGACGCCGCCGGCCGGCCGAGCGGCGACGGGCTCACCCTGGGCCCCGAGCCCGAGCCGTCTCGCGAGTCCATCATCAAGGAGGCCCGTGTGCACTTCGAGCGGGTCTGCCTGGCCACGGATCAAGCGGGGCTGATGATCTACGACCCGGCCACCGAGGCCTGGTCCGTCTACGGCCCCGCCAGCGGCCTGCCGAGATGGGGAGTCGGGCAGATGCACCCCGTGGGCCCGGACACGCTGCTGTGCTTCACTTCCGGGATACGCGAGCTGACGGCCTACACGTTCCACCTTCCCTCGGGCCGGGTGGTCCTGCGCAGGGAGCTGCCGGAGCTCCGCGAGGCGCCCTGCGCCGCCTGGCGGACCGACGGCAAGTGGGTGGGGCTGCAACGCGACGGGATCATCCCGGACCTGATGGACCCGGACGCCGCTATCCGTCCCTGGAGTCCCCTGACGCCGCAGGGCTGGTCCCGCCAGCGGGAGTTGAGGTCCACCTGCCCCCACGGCCCAACCTCCCCGTCGGTGGTCGCCTGTGTCGTCAACGGCAGCCGGTTCGCCTCCTTCCCCGACGCGCTGCGGCAGCTCGACGAGAACGGGAAGGTGCTCCGCGAATGGCCGCTGACGTACTGGGCCCAACTGGAACCCGGGTATCTCGTCGCCACGATGCTTCGCTACACCGGGATCACCGTGCCGGGCGAGGTGCCCGGGCGGATCCTGATCGGCGGGGACAGCTCCCACCTGTACATGTCGTCCCCCACCGGGGTGTCGCTCTTCGAGCCGGCGACGGACACCTGGTACGGGCCGGTAGCCATCAAGGACGTGAAGTACTGGTACCAGGGGATCGGGCAGATCGCCCCGGGCGGGCTGTGGTACGGGCAGGAGCCCGTGCAGTTCGTGACCAGGGCCGAGATCCTCTCGGCCGCCCGCAAGGCGGGGCTGGTGGCGACGTCGGACCAGCTCAGGAATCGCCTGGCCGAGACCATCAAGGCCGCGCCGCCGTTCGACCGCGCCAAGTTCGCCTTCAGCCTCCACCGTTTCGACGAGGCCAAAACGCTGCTGGAGCAGGTCATCGCCGCCGACGGCGGCAACGTCGAGGCGATGATCGTGATGGGCCTGCTGCACGAAGAGCCGGCCCTGAATCGCCCGGCCGAGGCCCTGCCGTGGTTCCGCCGCGCCGCCGAAACCGCCGAGGCCGCCGGGGACGCCCGCGGGCACCTGGCGGGCCTGCTCCTGCAATTCCGCCGGCACCGGACCGACGGGCGGCGGGCGGAGGCGATCAAGCTCGGCTGGGCGATGCTCCGGGGGTTCGACCTGGAGGCCATCTGCCGCACCTACGTCACGACGGCCATGGGCGAGCTGCTGTCGGCCGAGGCGGCGGCGAAGAAGAAACGCCCCGCCGCGGAAACGGACGGCCGCGGGAACGTCTAACTGGGTGCAGCACCGGAGACGAGAGTCCGCATGGACCAGACGAACGCAAGCCGGCTGAGCGAGAACGTGCCGCGGATGTACCGGGTGGCGTTGCGGATGGTGGGCGACGACGACGGGGCGGGCGAGGTGGTCCAGGAGGCGTGCGTCAAGGCCCTGCGGGCGATGGGCCGGTTCGACGGGCGCTCGGCGCTGTCCACCTGGCTGCACCGGATCACCGTCAACTGCGCCATGGACCACCTCCGCCGGATCGAACGGGCCGGGGGGCGGGAGATCAGCCTCGACCCCGACGGGGCCGCCTTGCTGGTCTCGGCCCAGCCCCCGCCGTCGGCGACGGTCGATCAGCGCGAGACGATCGCCCGGATGATGGCGCACATCGCCGACCTGCCGGACGACTGCCGGTGCGTGTTCGTCCTGACGCAACTGGACGGGTACAGCTACGACGACGCCGCCCGGATCGCCGGCCAGCCACGCGGCACGGTGGCCTCGCGCGTCTTCCGGGCCAAGAAGCTCCTGCTGAGCCAACTGTCCGACTCGGCGGATTCGAGGGTGCAAGCATGAACGCCGACGACAACGACATCCTGCTGAGCCAACTGGCCGACGGCGAGCTGGAAACCGACCGGGCCAACCAGTGCCTGCTGGACGTGCTGGACGACGCCGACGCCCGGCAGTGCCTCCGCGATCACCTCAAGCTCCGGCTGGCGCTGACGCCGTGGCGGTCGCAGCGGCCCGGGAAGACCGTGATCGCGGCCGAGGCAACGGCGCACGCGGGAGACCGCGCGCCCGCCTGGCGGCGGGTGGTTCCCCTGGCGGCGGCGGCCGTGATCGGGGCGATGCTGGTGGTCTCGGGCCTCCTCCTGACACGCCGGCACGACGACCCCGCCGTCGCCGAACGCGTCACGCCCGAGCAGATGCACCGCGTGGCCGAGGTGTTCGACCTGCACGAGTCGGTGGCCGGGCCGCTGGAGTGGTATGCCGCCGGCGAGCGGAACGTCCGGCTGGCGTCGGCCTCGCCGGCCGAGCGCGCCCGTCAGCCGGTGGCCATCCTGCTGAGGCTGGCCCCCGCCGCCGGGAAGGCGGCGCCGGGCAGCTACCTGGTGGTCTGCCGCGACGGCGGGTCGGCCGAGGTCGAGCTGCCCGAATCGGTGGGCGGCGGGTCGGGGCTGCGCCTCCGGCTGATGCCCTCGCTCGAGGGCGGCCGGATCCGCCTGCGCTACGCGGTGGCCGTCACCGACGGGGAGTTCCCCGCCGTCCTGGCCGGGGCGCGGACGCTGGGGCTGGAGCGGACCCCCCTGGGCCAGCTCGCCCTCGGCGAGAAGCTGATGAACGTCCAGGCCAGCGCGTGGACGCTTCCGGAGCGGAGCCAGTGACGCGGACGAGGCACATCCTGGCGGCTCTGGCCGTGGCGGCGGCGGCAACGGCGGCACGGGCCGACGGGCCGGTGACCTTCGCCCGATCGGGCAAGCCCGCCCGGGTGGAGATCGCCGCCGGCGTGGCTGGGGACGTGGTGCTGACCGCCCTCGGCCGGCAGTGGACGGACCCCGCCCCCGCCGAACAGGGCGTCGCCCGCATCAGCGTGCCCAAGGTCCGCGCCGTCACCGTTTTCGACGTGGTCGCCGCCGTCGGGCAGAAGAAGGTCGGCGAGCTGGTGGCCTGGCCCGACCGCGACGTGGCATGGGGCGGACGCGCCGCCATCATCGCCGCCGGCGAGCCGAAGTGGTTCCGCCAGTGGGCCGACGCCGTCGGACTCCCCGTGCAATGGCTGGAGGGGGACGATGCGCAGAAATGGCATTCGACCCGCCCGGGGGGGAGGAGCCCCGCCCTGGTGGTCCTTGGTCACGGGGCCGCTGGCCACACCCCCGCACCGCTGCTGCGGCCGGACGGGGACGCCCCGCCGAACGTGCTGGTGCTGAACGCCTGGTGGTTCGGCGCTCTTGAGCCTCGGGGGGCGATCCCCTTCGTCTGGGTCACACCCGCGAGCCTGACCGGCCCGCTGTCGGACATGCGGGGCGAGAACTGGCCCAAGCCGCTCGTGTTCGGCCTCCTGGGCACGCCCTGGCCCGCCGTCTGCAACCGCCGGGCGTGGATCGAGGGCAACAAGGGGCCGCTGGTCGAAGAGGTCTGGGCCGGCGCTTCCCCGCGCCGGGTCGTGCTCAGCTACCTGCGTTGGGAGCAGCGACTGGGCAGGGACGAATCGGCCGATCGGCTCCTGCTGGCGGTGCTGAGCGCCGCCGCCGTCCCGCCCAGCGACGCCCCCGACGCCCGGGTCGTCCTGCCCACCGGCCAGAAGCTGGACGCCGAGGCCAGGCCCGTTCTGGCGGCAGCGACCGCCGTCGGAGGGAAGATCCCCCGCCGGCGGTCCGCGCCGGTGCTGGTGGTGGACCTCCGCGGCCACGCCCCCCCGCCGCCGGGGGCCGCCGGACGCCTGGAATCGCTGCAACGAATCGTCCACGCCGGCTCGCCGCTGCTGATCCTCGGCGACGATCCGCTGCTGGACGGCTGCCAATGGCTCCAGATCGACCGCCGCGGGCAACGCCTCGCCGCGGCGCACGTGACGTGGTTGGCCGACGATGACCTGCCGCCGGCCGCCCCCGACCGTATCACGTTGATGCAGACACTGACCGCGATGAACGTTTCCCTCGGGACAGACACACGGGAGAACACTGATGAAGACCAGACTGACGATTGACCGATTCGCCCCCGCCCTGGCGGCGGCCGTGCTGCTGGCCGTTTGCACAACGGGCCCAGCCGCACCCAACGACACCCCCAATCCCGGCACACGCCCGGCGACCCAGCCGGCGCCCAAGGACATCAAGCCCCTCCGCCCCATCCGCGTGGCCATCTTCGACCTGCAGGTGCTCAAGGGCGTCAACGTCGCCCCCGAGGCCGTCACCGACCAGCTCAACACCATGCTGGCGGAGATGCCGCAGGTCACCATCGTCAACCGCGACGAGATCAAGAAGGTCGCCGACGAGCACAAGATGGCCCTGGCCGGGCTGGTGGACAACGCCTCCGCCGTCAAGCTGGGCAAGTTCCTCAGCGCCCAGTACGTGGTGGTCGGGCGGGTCAGCCGGATCGGCGAGACCGTCTACGTCGTCGTCAAGATGATCGACGTGGAGACCACCGTCCAGGGCACCATCGCGGTCAAGGGCCCGGCGGAGGAGGAGTTCGAACGCCTCCTCCATCGCCTCTCCGGCTCGTTGCGGCAGCAGGTCCTCCAGCTCCAGAAGCCCGTGGTCCGCCCGGACGACGTGGCGTTGGCGCGTCTCCGCAAGGCGGCCGAGCCCCTGGCGGGCAAGGTGGTCCTGGTCAGCGTGGAAGAATCGCACGTGGGCCGCCCGCTGAAAGACCCCGCCGCCCAGATGGCGGCGGCCAACCGGCTGCGGAGCCTGGGCTTCGAGACCGTGGTCCTGACCGACCCCCGCGCCGGCTGGAAGCGAGAGCTGCTGCTGACGGGCCGATACGAGAAGATCAAGGTCGACTACTTGCTGGAGGGCGAGGGCACCAGCGCCTTCGCCGCGACGATCCAGGACCTGGTCAGTTGCCGGGCCCGGGTGGAGCTTCGCCTGATCCCCCTGCCGGGCCGGCGGGTGACCGTGACGGAAAAGGGCGTGGGCGCGAAGGTGGACCTGGTCGAGGCCCTGGCCGCCAAGGCCGCCCTGGAAGAGGCCGCCCGCCAGGCCGCCGACGCCGTGGTCGCCCGCATGGTCGCCGACCTCGCCAAGGCCGAGGGCAACCGCGGAGGAGGCGGAGAGAAGACGGATTAGAAGAAGAAACAACCTCCGCGACCTCTGCGGTTCTTATTGATGTCCTTTTTGAACCGCGGAGGACGCGGAGGACGCGGAAACGGATCAGAAGAAGAAACGACAGCAAACGACCTCCGCGTTCTCGGCGATCTCTGCGGTTCGATGAAATCCGTTCGGGAACCCCTGTGAGAAGACACTCCATACGACGCGGCGCCTCGGTTGCGGGCCCGGGTGCCACCCTCAAGCTTGTCCCATCGGGGCGAAGCTTGGGGGTGCTTTGGACGCACCTTGCCAGCGGGCGTGCAGCCCTGAGTCCCGCCTGTGCCCCGCACCCCCAAGCTCCGCGATCCGCCCACAGCATGCGGATCGCTGCGCTTGAGGGTGGCACCCGACAGCACGCCCCGCTGCCGGCTCTTTTGGTTGCGGCGCTGGCGGTGATGACGGTCGCCGGCGCCCGCGCCGCGGAATCGGCCACCGTCGTGGTCCTGCCGCCCCAGATCGTGCCGGGCGACGCCGAGACACGCCGGGCCGCCGAGGTGCTGTGCGACCGGCTGGCCGGGGAGATCGCGGGCGGAGGCGTATCCGTGGTCGACCGAACCCAGCTCGGCAAGGTCCTCGCCGAGCGTGCCCTCACCAGCCGGCCCGCCGCGGCGGCGCTGGCGTATGACGCCATGGTCCGTGTCACCGTCGACACCGACCGCGCGGCGCCGCAGGTGACCGTCGAGGTGATCGACCTGTCCCTCGGCAATCGCCTGGATACGAAGAGCTGGCGGTGGCAGGGCGACCTCCCCGGCCCGACCGTGTCGAACATGGCGCGGATGTGCCGCTCGGCGGTCCGTCTGGCCGCCGGGGCCCGGGGCGGCCGGGTCAAGGTCCGCCTCACCGCCCCGATCATCACCGACGAGCTCGCCCGGCTCGAGCCGCTGGCCGAACGGCTCAGCACGGCGTTCGCCGCCTCGATCGACCGGTCGGACAGGCTCGTCCGCGTCCGCCACTTCGAGGCGGCCTCGGCGGCGGAGGAGTCGCTGCTGATCCTCACCGGACTGACGCGCCTGCCGGACGGGCGGCAGTTCGCGCCCCAGGCCGACGCGACGGTCCGGCTGCGGATCAGCGAGACGGACTCGGCCGGCAACACCTTCCCGCAAACACCCGTGCGGATCGAAACCCGCGTGGACACCGCCGGCGAGGCCCCGTGGGCCCGCGCCGAGGGCACGGTGGCGGAATGGGACAAGGTCGTCGCCGCCGCCTGGGCGGGTGCAACCGAGCGCCTCGCCGGCGCCGACGCCCGGGCGGCGACGGACTTCCTCGACGAGATGGCCCTCCGCCGCCGGCAGGCCGAGGCCGAACTCGCCAAGCTCCACGTCCTGGGCGAGCTCAAATACAAGGACAACCTCTACAGCTTCAGCCTGGGCGACTGGACGCCGGCACAGCTCCGCCAGATCGCCGCGCTGGGCGCCGCTGCCAGCAAGCTCGACCCCACCCACGAAGAGGCCGCATACCTGTCCGTCAAGTTCGACTTCATGGTGCGGGAGCACCGCATCATCAACGAAAAGGCCGACCCGCGCGAGGCGATGATCCCCTTCCTGCCGCGGGCGCTGTGGTTCTACAACGCCTTCCCGAAACGGTGGCACTTCCACAACCAGGTGGCTTCCATGAGCCATGACGCGAGCATGTACGTGCTCGCCGGAGAGAAGAGGCTCAACTGGTTCCGGTTTGTGGAGCAGACGGCTTCCGACCCGCCCGCACCGGAGGTGCTCGACCAGATCCGGGAGCTGACGGGCTGGGGACTGAGCGTGACCGTCCTGCCGACGTGCCAGAGGTGGGAGAACGGCATCCTGCCGGCCCTGACGTACCGCAACATGCTCGCGGCGGGCGTGCCGACCGGGACGTGCCGCGCGTGGCGCGACCGGGTGATGGCCAAGGCCGAGGAAAGACTGCTGCAGGGGCAGCAGGTGGGCCGGACGGGCGGGACATCATTCGTGTGGGCGTTGACCTCCCTGCGGCAGATCATGGCGCGGTGGTGCCTGAACGAGGGCCGGCCCCAAGCCGCCCGCGCGCTGCTGGATGACACCATGCGCCGGCTGGCCGGCCACCCGCCGTACATCGCGGCTCGGGGCAGCGAGTTCGAGGCGCTGGCCCGCCGGACCGGCGATGAGGAGTTCGCCGAGCGCATCCGGGCCTGGATCGACCGGACGTGGACCGGCCAGGGGCTCGTCGGGCCGCTGGAGGTCACCCGGCGGGCAGGTACGGACCCGAGGTTCGCCCGGTCAGCGGAGGCCGAGGCGGAACGGGTGGCGCCGGTGCCCGACGCCGGCGACGGGAAGGACCCGGCCAGGCCGTTTCCATCCCGCCTTGTGGTGGGCGTGATTGCCGACAGGCTGTACCTGTTCTCGCCGTGGGCGGTCCGGCCCGCGGGCACGGCGCCATGGAGCCAGTTCGGCTACGTCCAGCTATCGCCCGATGGGCGCGTGCGCAACGGCCGGTGCACCCTCCTGCCCCGCCCGACCGAGCGCGAGGAGGTGGATGTGACCTTCGCCGTCATCTGCGGGGGGAGGCTGTGTGCCGGAACGCGGGACTCGGGGCTGCTGATCTACGACCCGGGAAGCGGCAAGTGGATCGTCCTCGGGCCCGCCCAGGGGCTGCCGGATCCGTGGGTCTGGCAACTGCTGCCGCTGGAGGGGAATCGTCTCCTGTGCTACACGCGCGGGAAAGGAGGGCTCGCGGCCGTCAGCGTGGACGTGACGACCGGGGCGGTCACCGGCATGCCCAGGCCCGAGCCGGGGCGCCAGCTCCCCTGGCGGATCTGGCGGGCTGGGAAGGCGTGGATGGGCGTCAGCAGCAGAGGCGTCGACCACGACGTTCTGGGCACGTGGCGGACGACGCCCTGGCCGGAGCGAACGGAGCAGGGATGGCAGCACGAGCGGGTAATGCCGACGTATGGCTTCGGCGAGAGCCCCCCGCAGCGGGTGTCTCTTGCACGGGTCGGGAAACGCAGCTTCGTGGACCTGGCCGACGCCCTGCGCGAGCTCGACGCGCGGGGGCAGATCGTGCGGACATGGACGAAGGGGATCCGAACCAGCCTCGATCCGCTCATCCTCGGCCAGACCGTCGGGTCGGGGTGGTTCAACGTGGACGTGCCGGGCGTGCTGCCCATCGGATACGTGATCGCCTGCGACGAGGCGGGGCTGATCTACGACTGCCCGTACGGCCTGATGTGCTTCGATCCCGCCGCCGACCGCTGGTACGGGCCGGTGCGGATCAAGGACCTGCCGAACAGGTCGAGGCGGTTCTTCGAGGTGGATCCGTGCAGGAGCGGGATCATGGCCCAGGAGTGTTTGTGGCTGGGGGGGGAGCCGCTGGTCTGCGTCCGCAAGGCCGACCTGGTCCGCGCCGCCGAAGCGGCGGGGCTGGTCGCCACCTCCGACGAGCTGGCCCGGAGGCTGGACCGCGCCGCCGGCGAGGGATCGCCGATGGACCGGGCCAAGTTCGCCCTCGGGCGGCGCCGGCTCGCCGAGGCGCGGGACCTGCTGGCGGAGATTCTCCGCGAAGACCCCGACGACCCCGAAGCCGTCCTGCTGATGGGCCTGGTCCACGACCGCGTCTGCCTGAACCGCCCCGACGACGCCCTGGAGTACTACCGCCGGCTGGCGAAGATGACCGGCCGCCCCGACGCGGTGGTCTCGGGCCTGGAGCTCCAGTGCCGCTGGCACGTGCTGGCCGGGGACCTGGAAAAGGCCCTCCGGATCGGCCAGGAGGGGGCGGCCCTGCCAGGGCTGTTTCTCAGCATCCGTGGCCAGTTCGAGTATCTCACCCGGGCCATCACCAAAGAGATCGCTGACCGGCAAGCGGCGGCAAAGGCGGAATGAGCGGGGGCCGGGTTCAAGACCAACCGGACAGCCGAGACCGGGCCTATAATGCTGCAAGGACGGCCGGGGAGCGGGCGCGGGGGGCCGCCATGCCCGTCGGCGCGAGGGTGGGGAGTTCCCGTTTTTCCGTTCCCCGCAGTCCGGGGTTTTGGGGATAGTGAGATCAAGAGGAAAGAGCCCCGCCGGGCCGGCTCTTATGCATCGCGGTGGCCGTTCGGGCGGTTGCCGGGGGCCTATCGGGGTGCGGCTTCGGCCCGCGGTCGGGTTCACAGCAGGAAAGGCGGAGTCATGGCCAGCGAAGGGGAGAAGACCAAGGGCTCGGAAGAGCTGAGTTCGGTTCGTGAGGACCTGAGGCAGATTCGCAGCGACATCCAGGAGCTGCTGAAGGACGCGCGGAGCGAGAGCGGCCAGAGGCTGGGCGAGCTTCGGGACCGTATCGGGACGGCCTTGCACGAGAAGTCGGAGGCCGTCCAGAAGGGCGCGCACGCGGTGAAGGACAGCGTGGAGCACAGCGTGGACCAGTTGAAGCACACGGCCCAAGAGCACCCTTTTGCGACAGCGGCGATCGCGATGTGCAGCGGGATGATCGTGGGGGCGTGGATACGCGGAAAGCATCGATGAAAAACCTGGCTGCCGTCATCGTATGCGTGCTGGACGTCCTGGAAGCGATGGGGAGAAAGCGAAGGTCGCTGATCGCCTGGCGTCTGATCGCCCTGTCGTCGGGGGCCATTCTGATCGTGACGGCCATGGCCTTCGGCCTGGCGGCGGTCTTCCTGGCGATCAGCAAGCCGCTCGGGGCGGCCTTGGGCGCGCTGCTGACCGCGGCCGCGTGCCTCCTGGCCGCCGGGGCCGCGATGGTGGCCCTCCGATCGCTGGGGCGGCGGGGGTAACCGGCCGCCCCCACCGTTTCCCTTCGCAGCGCCGGCCCGCCCGTTCGCGGGAGGGGCGGCGACGTCTGCACGCCTTCGGCCCGAAGCGGCTGGTGCCGGAGCACCCAAGGCTGCGCGGGTCTCGGGCGGCCACAGCCATTCCCTTGAGAGACCTCAATGACCCGTTCCGTCCCCCGGCCGGTCAGCACCTCCGCCGGAATCCGCCTTCGCCGAAGACCAAGGTCGATAGACGCCCAGCCGGTTCGGTCGTTCAGCCGGACGGCACCGCATGGGAAGCCCCAGCCCTCCCTGCCCCGGTCAGGAGAAGGCGGCCGGGAACGTGGCGCCCATGGGCGAGCGGCCGGCGGCTTGCAGCTGGGAACCTTCGGGTCGCCTCGAGCGTCAGAGATAGCGACAGAAGACCACGGGAGGCGCTATGCGAAACAACGTAAGGGTTGCCTGTGCCTGCTTGCCTGCAATCGTGGTCGCGTGGCAGGCTCTCGCCGAGGATGTCCCGCCGACAACGCAACCAGCGCGGCCGGCCATCGTCAGTGAATGGTCGCCTCCTTCCGCGGAGGGGCTGCAGACACGGCTGGTCTCCATCACCAAGGCAGTCCGACCCGGCAGGCCTCTGTTCGTCAGAATGGAGGTGCGACACAAGGACGGCAAAGACTGGGCACGGGCCACAACGGTGCTTGATTACCCGGCTGAGGTCGTCGTACGAGACAAGGACAGCCATGTTGTGGACTCGCTGTCCGTTCGGCTTGGATTTCGGACAATGATTCCTCCCGGGAATCGGATAGTCATTGGTGTCTTCCCGGCAGGGAAGTCGTCCGCCGCACTTCGTGCGGGAACCTACCGCGTATCCGTCGAGTCCAAAGTCACGACCGAACTGGTGAGGCGCGGCGCCGTTCAACTGCCGGTCGCCGGTCCGCTTTCGTTCCAAGTCCCGGGCAAGCCGGCTTCCGCTCCGTCCGGCTCTCCCCTGCAACCGGATTATGAGCAGGCAGAGGAGTTGAGGCTCTACCTGGAAGCATGGAGGCGGGGATATCCCACGCAGTTGGTGGCACAAGGCCAGTCCGTCCTTCCCGGCCTGGTGGCCCTGGTGGAGAGAGGGGACGGCAGAATCAGCGAGGACAGCCGCTTGCTGCTGTGGCAGTACGCCGCTTTTCTGATTGGCGAGATCGGCGACAGTCGAGCCGCGCCGTTCCTTGTCAAAAGGATCGATGACAAGGAGGCCATGGACTTCTACTTCGTCCAGCCGTTGGGGACGCTCGGGGTCAAGTGTGCGGTGCCGAGGCTGATCCGGGAACTCCAGACGATGGATGACCGCGGCTGGGAAGTCATATCCAGCGCGTATGGATCCAGAGCCGCGTACCTGGTGAAGGCCCTGGAGCAGATCACGGGGCAGAGATTCCCCGCCGGTGAACGTCGCTGGCCGGAGAAGAAGGCGACTCTCAAGGCGGTCACCGATTGGTGGGCGAAACAGGACGCAACGGACTACGCAAAGCCGGAGACCCGCCCCGCATCTGAATCTGAGCGGTGAGAATCGTGCCTGTTGAGCCGGCCACTACGGGGATTGCCCCTTCATGGGCATTTCGGTAGTCTTCCGGGCACCCAATGCGAACTGCATCAGGCTGCGGGGCATGAGGTCACGGAAGGAACTGCCATGAGCTACGATCTCTGGGCGTTTCCAGTGCCATCCGGCCGGGATCCCTTGGAGGCTGCGATGCAGCTTCTTGAAGACCAGGAACGGGAATTGGAGGCCCGGGACCCCGAACCACAGATAGAGGCCATCAAGAGGACCTTGGCGGACGCCATCTGCTCGGGGAATCCGAAGATGACGCCATTCGCTTTGGAGTACGAGCGGATCGCGGAGATCGAAAAGATCACCGTCGAAGAGGCCAAGAGGAGATACAGATACATCGAACTGGATGGACCTGACGACGGAAACGGAATCCAAGTCACGCTGTACGATGGGTACGCGACGGTCACGGTTCCATACTGGCACCAAGGCCCGAAAGCGGAATCCGTCTTCAAAGAGATATGGGGCTACCTGCGACTTCTCTCCGAGAAGGGCGCTTATGTCTGCTATGACCCGCAACTGGAACGGATTCTCCGTCTCGATAGTGATTTCGACGCCGTTGTGAAGCGGTATGTTGCGGTCGTTCAGCAAGTCACAGGGTGCTTGTCCGCGTCCGCCAAAGCCAGGAAGCCCTGGTGGAAGTTCTGGTGATCGCGAACACGCGTGTTCCTGCCGGGCCTTGGGCACCTCGTTGGCGATACCGGCCCGGATGAGCGCGGAGGCTGACGTCAGGAATCCCGGCCCGGAGGCAACCGCGAGGAAGACCGTACAAGCCTTTCTCCTACTAGACCTTAGATGGAATGACGGGGGTGCGCATCTCGGGGCATCTCAGCGCAACCGTTAGGTCAGTATTAGGTTCGCTCGGTGTCCCCCTCTACTGCGACACCCGCACGCGGACGCCCTGGGCCTCGAAGCGGTCGGTCTTGGGACGCCAGAGGACGCGCGAGTTGTGGATGTTCGTGAAGCGGCTTCTCTTGAAGTCCTCATTGATGATGACCGCATTGGCGGGCGGCTCGTTCTCCAGGTGCCCGTACAGGATCGCCAGGTCCTTGGACCGCTGGTAGACGATCCGCCGGCAGAAGATGCGGTAGGTGTCGTAGCGGATGCCGATATGCCGGCCGCCCTCGGCGGCGCGGGCGCGGAACAGCTCCAGCGGACCCACTCCCTCGCCGCTGAGCGGGTCGGACGGGCGGGTGGTGGCGGACCCGTCCTCGGGCGGGGCGAACTCGGCAAACATCTGGTCGCAGTCCATCTTCATGGTTCTGCCTTCGGTCAATTCGCCCCACGGCCGGGTCTTCAGCTTGTCCTTGAGCACCACGTCCTTGCCGGTGCGGTGGCTCATCTCCACCTCGCCGACGAAGTTGGCCGTCCGGTCCTTCCGGTTCAGGTCCATCGATTTCCGCCATGCGAAGGCGGTCTGGCTGGGGCGGTCGGGCCCGGCGGAGATCGGGTCCGTGCCGCGCCTGGCGTTGGACGGGTCGGGCGGGCGGTAGTCCTCCACCTGCAGCAGCCCGGGCCCGAAGCAGGCGATCCGCTGGGCTGCGGCCTCGTAGACGACCTGCCCGTCCTGGGACCACATCGTCATGCGGCGAGTCCAGTACCCTTCGGCGTCGACGGTCAGCGAGGCAAGCCGGACGTCCTTGTCGGCCAGGACCATGGCGATCTTCTTGGGCTGGAACGTCGCCCGCCGCCGGGCGGGCTTTTCGGCAGTGGAGGTGGCCGTGGCAGTGGTCGCGGTCGTGGCGGCTTCGTCCTTCTCGTCCGGCGGCGCAAACAGCACGCGGAGCTGCCGGCAGCTCAGCCGGTCCGCGCCGGCGGCCATTTCGACCTTGCCGGTGAACACGGCCGAGCGCTTCTGCCCGCGGTACTCCAGCCCGTCGGCCCATCCGACGGTGACCAGGACGGGTTTTTCGGCCTTGGCGCCGGTGATGTCGGTGGTGGCCAGGAAGGACAGCGTGCCCTTGCCGGCGACGGTGGCGGCCTCGCGGGGCTCGTCCAGGACGATCCGCTCGCCCTCGATGTCGTTGTCGGCGTGGGTGACCTTCGCGTGCCCGGTCAACACCGCCGATCGCTCCAGAAGGTCGCTGGAGAGCTTGTCGGCCGAGGCGGTCACCGGCTCGCTGCCGCTCCGATCGGTCACTTTCACGCTGCCGGCGGCGTCCAGGCGGACGGGCTTGACCCGACCCTGCTTGTCGGGCGCGGCGGCGAAGGTCACGGTCAGCGCGTCGGCGGCGATGTCGCTGTCGCCCTGCCGCGCGACCACCTCCCCGGTGGCGGTGGCGGACCGCGGCCAGGTCCTGCCGTCGGCGCCGGTCGTCAACTGCACGTCCAGCTCCCGGGCGGCGATGGTGTCGCCGGTGTCCTTGTCGGCGTACTTGACCCCGCCGGTGGCGTGCAGGCCGGAAGGCACCGAGTCCCGAGACCCGGGCGCGGGCGGGTGGAATCGGACGGTGAGCGTCTCGGCCCGGATGGTCCGCGCCGGGCCCTGCTTGACGTCCACGTCGCCGTGGAAGACGGCCTCGACCAGGCACGGTTCGGTCCGCGTTTCGCCGTCGACGACCACCTCGTGCGGCGCCAGCCGAATCTGCACGTCACGGCTCCAGGTGGCGGACAGGTCGTCGGCAGGCTCCTTGCCGCCGCCCTGCACCACCGTCTTGGCGCCGGCGAGGTCCTCCATCGTGCCGGCGCCGTCCACGAACATCTGGTTGCTCTGGCCGTCGAACCGCACCTGCCTCGCCCGCAGCTTCGTCCCGTCGGCCATCGTCAGCCGGACCGGGTCCGCCTCCGTGCCCGTCAGCCGGGCCAGGTCGCCCACGGAGGTGTACTCCAGCTCGCGGCACCGGGCGTCCATGTCCTCGTTGAACAGGCGGAGCCGCTCGCCGCGCGCGGCCACGTCCAGCCTGTCGGGCACGTACTCGTCCCGGCTGCGGAAGGGGCGGATGGTCAACGGCCCGGTCCACGTGACCACGATCGGCTCGTCTGCCCCCGCCTCGGCGGCGGGTCGCGAGGCCGGGGCGGTGGTCGGCCTGGGGGTCGGAACGGACGGGCGGGCGGGCGGCGAGGCGGTGGACGGCGCCGGCCGGGTCGCGCTCTCGCGATCGGGCCGCTTCATCTCGAACACCAGGCGAAGCTCGTCGGCGCCCTCAAGCCGCTGGTCGCCGCTCGTGACGCGGACCTCCTGGCTGAACACGGCCACGTAGGTGTTCTTGACCACCGGCGCCCGGGCGGCGGGGCCCGTCGCGGCCGAGGAAGGCGCGGTCGTCTGCGCCATCGCCGCCGCCAGGGGCGGGCCGATCCACGGCACGGGCGCCGCCCGCATCGCCTCGGCCGGCGGCGCCGGGGGCGTTGGCGGCTTGCTCTTCCCGCCGGACCACGCGCCGGGCAGCGACCAGCCCTTCTTCATGAACCGTTCCTGCTGCTGGCGGATGCACATGTACTCGCCGTGGACGATCGTCATCTCGCGGAGCTGGCGGGGCTCCTCGGACCAGCTCAGCTTCAGCCCGCACCCGAGGATGTCGGCGTCGGCCGAGAAGACGCTGACGTTCCCGTCGGAGAGGATGGTCAGCGTATCGCGGTCGAAGTGGGCCTGTTCCAGGTGGATGCGGACGGCGTCGCCCGGGCGCTGCTCCAGCGGCACGGCCCCCGGCTGGCGGGACTGGTCCAGCACGATCCGCACGTCCCCGGACAGCTCCCCGTCCATGACGTCCGGCGCGTTGCCGATCAGCCGGGCGCGGACCGTCCCCTCCTCCGCGTCGAGCAGGAGCGTCTCTCCGCTGCGCAAGAACCACTCCAGGTGCGGTTTGACCACGCGGTACCGGTCGCTGCCCAGGGGATTCCAGGTCTCGGCCCGGAACCGGGCGCGGAGGCGGTGGGTATCCCGATCGTAGACGTCCAGCTCGGGGCGGTCGCCGGCGGAGGCCTCTTCCCCGCCGGTGCCGGGAATCCGCACGGTCTTGCCCGGGGGGTCCGTCTTCGGCGGGTTCCAATTCTCCGGATCGGAGACGCCGTCCCTGCTGGCGACCCGGTACACCCACATCGCCAGAGCCAGCGTCACCAGCGTTACCACGAACAGCAGCACCCGTCGTTTCATGGGCTCTCCCGTCGGTATCGTTCCAGCACCGTTTCCCAAAGCCCCTGCACCTTGAGCACCGCCTCGACCGCCTCGCGAACCGCCCCGGCGCCGCCGGCCGCCCGCGTCCGGAAACCGGCGGCGGCCAGGACCTCCGCCACGGCATTGGCCGGGGCGATCGACAGCCCGCAGCGATGCATCAGCGGCAGATCCGGCAGGTCGTCGCCCATCACCGCCACCTGCTCATCCGAAAGGCCCGTCTCGGCCAGGATCGATTCGTACGCGGGCAGCTTCTGCTTGGCGCCCTGGCGGATGAGGACGATCCCCAACTCCGCCGCCCGGGCGGCGGCCGCCTCGCTCGACCGCCCCGTCACAATCGCCGCCGTCTTGCCCACCCTCTGCCAGTACTTGATTCCGGCCCCGTCGGCGATGTCGAACCGCTTCATCTCGAACCCGCCGGCGCCGAGGTAGATCCCGCCGTCGGTCATCACACCGTCGACGTCGAGCACGAGCAGCTCGATCCCGGCGGCGGCGGGCGGCAGGGGCGTTCGGTCACTCTCGGCCATCTTCCAGCGCCTTCAGGCCCACCAGGTCCTGCACGTCCAGCAGCCCCACGGGCCGGCCCGCGGCGTCCACCACCGGCAGCTCGTCGATCCGGTATCGGTTCATGATCGCCAGCGCCTTGCTGGCCAGCTCGCCCGCCTCGATCCGCTTGGGGTCGCGAACCATCACCTCGCCGATGGGCCGCTCCAGCAGCGTCCCGTCGCCGTCGGCGAGCACCTGCCGGCGGAAATCCCCGTCCGTCAAAATGCCCGCCAGCCTGCCCTGTTCATCGACCAGCAGCACCGCGCCGGCGCGGCGCTTGAGCCGCTCGCACGCGGCCAGCACGTCCCGGACACGCTCGGTCTGGGCGGCCACGGGCAGCCG
>DASRZG010000634.1:0-12463 GCA_035686585.1 Phycisphaerae bacterium | reverse complement strand
CGGTGGCCGGGATGGGCTCGAGGCCGGGGTTGAAGACGTCCAGCACCAGGGCATCGAAGCCCGACCAGTCGCCGCGGACGCTGCGCCAGGTCATGTAGGCCGGATGGTACTGGCCCTTGGGGTCGAACGTGATCTCCAGGGCCTTGCGGCCGTGCGTGACGCCTTCCTCGACCAGCCCGGGCGTACCGGCCGTGAACTCCCAGGCCCTGATGTCCGCGGGGTCTTCAAAATCGCACAGATGCGCCGCCTCCTGGCCCCGTGCCGCGGAGGCAAGGGCAAGGACGCCCGCCAAGGTGAAGGTGAGTGTTCCGGTCCTGTTCATCGGGTCGCGCTCCGTGCAGCCTGCATTGCAGGGCTTGTTCCCCGGGAGTTCCGGGTACAGGTTCCTTGGTTCTCTCGACCACAGGCGGCGGGCCGCTACAGGGCCCAATACGCCGCCGCCACGGCGGCGGAGAGGGTCAGGAAGGCCAGCAGGGCCCAGCCTCCGACGCGGGGCAGCAGGCGGCGGACGATCAGCAGCTTGGCGGCCAGCGTGACGGCGGCGGAGATGCCCAGGGCGGCGGCGGCGCCGTTGACGGTGTAGCGCGGCACCAGAACGCACAGGGCCGCCGCCAGCACGACGTACCGGGCCGCCTCCAGCCAGCCGACCACGCGGACGTACTGCGCCGCCATCAGGGCCTGATCAAGCTGGATGGCGAAGCTGTCCAGCCCCACGGCGAAGGTCATCGCCAACAGCGCCGGCGCCGCCGCCCGGTATTCCGGGCTGTACAGCCTGCCCAGCACCCACCCCCCGCCGAGGGCGTACAGGGCGAACACGCACCCGGAGATCAGGCACACCAGGCGCGCCGAGCGGACGAGCAGCGCGGCGGCGAGGGCCTGGTCCGGGCGTTCGGCGGCCTGGAGGGCGGACATCCGCGGGAAGACGGCGTTGCCGATCTGAATCGCCAGCAGGCGCGGCAGCAGGGCCAGGGCCATGCAGACCTGCACGGTGCTCACGTCGCCGCGGGTCTTGTCAAGCAGGCCCACCGCGATCGGCAGCACCAGCGGCAGGCCGAACAGGCCCAGGAAGGGCACGTAGTAGGGCAGGCCCCCGGCCGCGATCCGCGCCGCCTCGGCCGCGCCGGCGACGCGGGGGCGGATCCGCAGGCCCACCTGCCGGGCCAGCCGCTGTGCGGCGGCGCCGGCGGTCAGGCAGGTCAGCAGGTGCGCGCCGGTCCAGCCGACGAAGATCCAGTAGACGTCCAGCCCCAGCGCCCAGCAGGCCGGCACCCACACCGCCCGGGCCAGTTCCCGGACCGGGTTGACCAGCAGCGCCCCCCGCATCCGCTCCAGGCCCCACAGCAGCATCAGCGACGCCCGGGCGATCGCGAAGGCGAATATCCACGTCGCCGCCAGGCGGAGCGCCGCCGCGTCCAGCCTGGGCAGCAGCCCATGCAGCGGCTGGGCGAGGGCGATCACGGCCACCGCCAGAACCGCCGCGAATGCCAACTGCACCGCGACCAAGCCCGAGACCGCCTCGCCCAGGCGGCGCGGCTCGGTCGCCCGCAGCCGGGCGATGGTACGCACCCCCGCCTTGGACGCCAGGCCGAGGTCGGAGATCACCATGAACAGCCCGACCGTCGAGACCACCAGCACCACCCCGTCGTGCGCCGGGGCCTTGTAGCAGCGAATCACCGCCCAGTTGGCCAGCAGGATGCACAGGTTGGCGAACGTCTGGGCGCCGGTGAGGTAGGCGATGTTGGCGGTGAGGGTCTCCGGGGCGCTGGACGCCTCGGCGGCGCGGGGCCGGCCGGGGCCGGCGGCTGGATCGCTCTCTGACATAGGCCGGATTTGTGATATAGTGCCCGGGCATTGTGCCAGTTCGCGCACGGGAAGACAACATGACAGACCGCAAAGTGATGGTGATCGGCCTGGACGCCGCCACGCTGGGGCTGGTGGAGCTGTGGGCGGGGGCTGGCCGTCTGCCCCACCTCGCCCGGTTCATGGCCGAGGGGGCGTACGGGACGCTGCTGTCGACGTTGCCGGCGATCTCGCCGGCCGCCTGGAGCTCCTTCGCCACCGGCTGCAATCCGGGCAAGACCGGCATCGTGGACTTTTGCCAACTCGCCGCCGACAGGTACCAGGCGGCGTTCGTTTCCTCCGCCGCCGTTCGGGAGCGGACGTTCTGGGAGATCGCCGGCGAGCAGGGCGTCCGCGGGGGGGTGCTCAACGTCCCGGTGACGTACCCGCCCCGCCCGTTCAACGGGTTCGTCATCACCGGGCTGTTGAGCCCCGGCGTCAATCGCCGGATGGCCAGCCCGCCGGAGGTCCTGGACGACCTGCTGGCCGCCAGCCCCCATTACGCCATCGACGTCAACGTCACCAGCGACGGCGTCCGGGACATCAAGGGTGTATTCCTGGAGACCACCCTGGCGGTCATCGAGGCCCGCAAGCGGGCGGCCGTCGGCCTGTACCGCAAGCACCGCCCCCCGCTGTACGTGGCCGCGTTCACCGCCCCCGATCGCATCTGCCACTACTTCTGGAACTACCACCAGGCCGTGATCGACGGAAAGGAGCTGCCGGACGAGGAGAAGCGCTACGGCGACGCCATCCGCCTGGTGTACGAGGCCCTGGACGGCGCGGTCGGCGAGCTGGTCGAGGCCGCCGGGAAGGACACGGACGTGCTGATCCTGTCCGACCACGGCGCCGGCGGGCTGCGCAAGGGCATCAACCTCCGCAAGGTTCTCGCCCGCGCCGGCCTGATGGTCGAGTCGCGCCAGGGGCCCGTCGGACGGTTGACCAAGCGGGCCATCGAGAAGTTCGCCAAGGTCGCCCCCATGACCTTCAAGAGCTGGATCAAGGCCCACTTCAAGGGACTGACCGGCCGGGCCGCCAGCGCCGTGGCGCTGGCGGGGATCGACTTCGCCGCCAGCAAGGCGTACCCCTCCGGCGATTCGGCCGGGGTCTTCGTCAACCTCCAGGGCCGCCAGCCGGCCGGGACCGTCGCCCCCGGCGCCGAGTACGAAGCCGTCCGCGACCGGATCATCGAGGCGCTGATGGGCATCGTCGACCCCGCCACCGGCCTGCCGGTCGCCAAGGCCGTGCACCGGCGGGAGCAGGTCTGGTCGGGCCCGGCCCTGGCGACGCTGCCGGACGTGATCATGGAGCAGCGGGAGATGGTCTACGACACCCGCCTGATCAACGAGGCCTCGGGCGACGACATCTTCTACGAGCTGCCCACCCCGACGCGGACGAAGCTCTTCCACGTCGGCGGGCACCGGCGGGAGGGCCTGTTCATGGCGATGGGCCCGCACATCCGCAAGGGCGCCACCCGCGACGCGGGGATCGCCGACGTCCCGGCGACGGTGCTGGCGCTGCTGGGCTGCGCCATCCCCGACAACGTCGACGGCAGGGTCCTGGAGGAGATCCTCACCGACGACGTCGAGCGGCCAGCGCGAACCGCCGCCTCCCAGGCCGGCCCGGCGGGGGGCGGGGAACTCACCGACCAGGAGCAGCAGGCCGTCCAGCAGCGATTGAAGGACCTTGGCTACCTGTGAGGGGCCGGGAACCGGCCCGGCGACGCCCCGAGGTCCGGGCAGGTCGCCTTCACCGCCGGGAACGGACGGTGAACGTGTACCCGTATCGCCACCCGTTCGCGTCGGGGCCGGACTGGTAGCCGGGGACGGTCAGCATGTCCTTCTTCCACATCCGCGCGTCCCCCTCGGACCGGAAGGGCGTCTGCCACCAATCGAGGGGATCGCCATGCCGCTTGCGACTGACTTTGGGGTCATCTGTCAGACCGACGCATTTCATCACGCATGCCTCCTCTGACGGACTGTCGCCGCTGCCCGCCGGTCCACCGATGTCCGGCGGCGGCAGCAGCGTTGCGGGCTATGGATTGGCCGATGTCCAGTAGACAGGGCGTCGATGACAGCCTTGTGTCACGGGCGGATAAAATAACTTCGCCTTTGCCACCGGGATGCCGACAAGTGTCCGGGGACACGGGTCCGCTCTTGCCAGATTGGCACCTTCGCCGGCGGCACCCCGGGCATGCTGGGTGCGGGGCATCGGGGGGCGAGGAGGCGGGGACAGGGCGGGGTCAAGCCTCCAAGTTCTTCTTGAACGGGCACTTGTCCGAAACGTGCCGATCGGTCGGTAACCGCTGGTGCGCGGAGGCGTGCCGGTTGGCACGGAGGTTGCACAGTGGGAAGCAGAGGCCGCGCGGCCCGCGCGGCCCGGTAAATCGGTCACCCGATCGAGGGAGGTGGAAGATGGTTAGACCATACAGCCAGAGCGGCCCGTGGAATCCGTGGCGGCGGCTGCGGGACCTGGAGCAGGAGATGCGCCGCCTTTTCGGGGAGCCCGACCGCCCGCGCCGCGGCGTGTTTCCGCCCGTGAACATCTGGACCAACGCCGATGGCGCGGTGGTCACCGCCGAGCTGCCGGGCGTCGATCCCAAGGACATGGAGATCGTCGCGGTCGGCAACACGCTGACCCTGGGCGGGCAGTTGGGCGCGCCGGAGTTCGCCGAGGGGTCCGTCTGGCACCGGCGGGAGCGTCCCTCGGGCAAGTTCTCCCGCAGCATCGAGCTGCCGTTCGCGATCGACCCGGATTCCGTCGAGGCCCGCTGCCGGGACGGCGTGCTGGAGATCCGCCTCCAGCGGCCCGAACAGCAGAAGCCCCGCAAGATCACCGTCCAGGTCGATTGACCCGCGGTCGAGAAGGAGCTGACCATGACCGACCAGACCCCACATGTCGAGAAGCGCGAGAAGGACGTCCCCGAGGGCGTGGAGCACCTCCACGAGGGCAAGCTGTTCATCCCCCCCGCGGACATCGTCGAGACCGACTCGGCCGTCCTCGTGAAAGCGGACATGCCCGGCGCCGGCGCCGAGCAGGTCGACGTGACGCTCGAACAGGACGTGCTGACCATCCACGCACGCGTCGGCCGGCACGACCCCGAAGGCTACGGACTGGCCTACAGCGAGTACGAGACCGGCGACTACCAGAGGGTGTTCTCCCTGTCGGCCGAGATCGATGCGGACCACATCGACGCCAAGATCAGCGCGGGCGTGCTGACGTTGACGCTGCCGAAGGCCAAGCCCGCCCAGAAGCAGATCCGGGTCCAGGCACATTGATCCCGGCGGCCGGGACCGGCGGGCATCGCCGGCTCACGGGCGCGTCGAAGAGGTGGCCGGCGCAGGCGGGCGGGGCGAGGTCAGTTGCTCCAACCGTTCGGCAATGACCTTTTGCCGGTCCCGGGTGCGCTGCCGCACGTCGGCGCGGAGGGCGCTCAGCTCGCCACGCAGCCGCTGGGCCTCGTACTCCCGGACGAGCTGCTCGTGGCCGAACTGCTCGATCAGCAGTTCGCGCATGGATTGGAGCAGCCGGTCGCGTGCGGCGGCGTCCGTGGCGGCACGTGCCTCCGCGGCCTTACGGAACAGGGTGATGTTGACCTTGCGGGAGTCGATGGCCGCCTGGCGGACGTTCTCCGGCATCGCCATCATCTGCCGGACGGTCCCGTGGAGGTTCAGGAGGAGTTGGTGGCTCCTCCGGGTGTCCTCCTTGTGGAGGGCCTCGAGCTTCTCCCGCAGCTCGGGCACGTACCGCCCGGCGAAGGCGAGGATCTCCTTAAACTGCTCGTCCGTCACCTGCCCGCGCCCGTGCCGGCGGCCGGAAGCCGCCGGCCGCGTCGTCACCGGGGCCGTCGCGGGCGCGGTCGCCGGGGCCGTCGCGGGCGTGTGGGGCCTGAGCAGGTGCTCCAGTCGGGCGGCGACGACCTTGTCGCGCCCCTCCTTGCGGGCCTTGACCTCCTCGGCCAGCTTGGCGACGCGCTGCTCCAACTGGGAGACCTCGTACTCCTTGACCTTCTGCTCCAGGTCGAATTGCTCCCCCAGCAGGTCCTTGACGCGCTGCATGACCTTGGCCCGCGCGTCGGGCTCGGTGGCCTGGCCCAGCTCGCGGACCGCGCGGTAGATCGCCACCGACGCCTTTTGCCGGTCCACCACCGCCTGGGCGATCTCATCGGGGTACTGGCGGACCTGCTGGTAGGTGCGGTTGAGGCGACGGAGGGTCGCCATCGCCCCGGCGCGATCCTCACGCAGGAGGCGATTCAGCTTCCCGGCCTGCTCGGGGTAGTACTTGCGAGCAAAGGCCATCAGGTCCTCGATCTGCCGGTCGGTGAACCCTCGCACGGACGGGGCCCGCCCCTGGCGCGGGCGGGTGGCGGAGGCTGTCGTGGTGGTCGTGCCGGCGTCTTCCCCCCGCGCGGCCCCGGCCCCGGGCACCTCCAGGGCCCCCGTTGCCAGGATCACTCCGATCATCGCCGTCGAGCGGAGCGCCCTGATGGCTTTCGCGCCCGTGACGATCAAAGAGGATCCTCCCAGAACCCCCACACGTCCGGGTCGGGCTCTTCGGCCGTTTCGCCCAGCTCGAGCTCCAGGGCGTCCACGGCGATCTCCAGGCCGACCGTCTCCCCCACGGACAGACCCACGTGGTATTCCGCCACTTCCTCCGACAGCTCGCGGACCTCGGCCTCCAGGCCGCCCTCCGGCACGTCCAGGAACGCCTGGACGTACTCGGCCCTGGCCAAGCCCTCGGGGCGGCTTTCCGTCTGTGGCTGCCAAAGCAGGGCAAAGGCCAACGCCGCCGCCACGGCCGCGGTCGCGGACACCCAGCGGGCCCGCCGCCACGCGGGCCGGCGCGACGGAAGGGCCGTCTGGATGCGTTGGTAAATCCGGTGCAGCGCGGCGGGGGGGAGGTCGGCGTCCAGCTTCGCTCCCAGCGAGCGCTCGGCCGCGGCGATCTCCTCGGCGAGGGCCCGCTGCGGGGGCGTCAGCGACACCGGCTCGCCATCGAGGAACCGCGCGACCTGTTCGTAGTTGTCATGTGTCGGCGCCATAGTCTCTTTCCAGCGTCACCCGCAGGGCCTTCAGTGCGCGGTGGACTTTCGCCAGCACCGTGCCCAGCGGACATTGGAATACCTCGGCAATCTCCTTGAAGCTCATCTGTCCGAAATATCTCAGCAGCACCATGCCGCGCGCCGGGGCGTCCAGCTTGTCCAGTGCGGCGTTGAGCGCCTCGCTGAGGTCCGCACGATCCAGCCCGGCCTCCACCGGCCAGCGCGGGCCGCGAACCGAATCCACCAGCGACGCGCCGTCGCTGCTTTCGGCGTCCAGCGACGCCGAGGCCGGGCGGGTCGTCGCCCGGCGAATCCGGTCCCGAACCAGGTTGGCCGCGATGCTGAACAGCCACGGTTCGAACCGGCCTTGTTCGTCGTAGTCGCCCAGCCGACGGACCAGCCGCAGCATCACTTCCCCGACCAGGTCCTCGGCGTCGTGACGCGAGCCGGTCGCCCGATAAAAGTACCCGTAAAGCCGCGGCCCGTAAGATGTAAGAATCTCACGATAACCATGCTCCCTGCCGGAACCGGCAGCGTGAATTATGGCCCGCAGCTTCTCCGGATCCATCGACTGGTTCTACCACGATTAACGCCCGGGCGCCGCCGCTATTGCATGGGCACGACCACACCGGGATGGGTTTTCCCGCCCCCGGCCAACGATCGCCCTCAGCGGGCCTCCCGGAGCGGCGGGCAGGCTTTACCTCGTCCGCAGGCCATCATACAATGTCACGGGTAAGGCACCTAGAGGGGAGGTGGAACGATGAAGACGCTGTCGATTCACTCCGTGCGACAGGCCCTGTTGCTCGCCGGGGCCTTGGCCGCCGTGGCGATACCCGGGCAGGGGCAGGACGAGCCGGGCAAGAACGGCTGGGTGGAGCCGCTCATCGGCACCCTTTCGCAGATCACCCTCGCCGCCGAGCACGGCACGCTCTTCTACGGCTACGACCGCCTGACCTACCCCGGTGAGCCGGTGGACCTGACCGCGCGTGTCCGGTGGGTCCGGACCATGAAGGATGTGCCTGGCGTGACCATCGAGTTCCGCCAGGGCGACAACGTCCTCGGCAGAGCCAAGACGGACGAGGACGGCGTCGCCCGGCTCGAGTGGAAACCGCCCAAGGCCGGCGACTACGAGTTCACCGCCGACATCTACGCCGTACCCGACCCCGACTACAACGAGATGCTCCAGGTCACCCCCGCGCCGCTGGTCATCTCCGCCCGGCCGAAACAGACCCGGTTCGTCGTGATCGACCTGGACCGCACCGTAGTGGACGCCAGCTTCTTCCGCGTGATCGTCGGCGGGGCCAGGTCCATGTCCGGGGCGGCCTCGGCCGTCGCCGAACTGGCCAGGACCCGGGAGGTCATCTACCTGACCCACCGGCCCGACGTGCTGATGGTCAAGTCCCGCAACTGGCTCAAGCAGGAAGGCTTCCCCCGCGGGACGCTGATGGTCAGCCGGCTGAGCCAGGCGTTCGGGTCCAGCGGGAAGTTCAAGGCCCAGCAGATCCGGACGCTGCGGATGATGTTCCCCGGCGTCGAGATCGGCATCGGCGACAAGATCTCCGACGCGGAGGCCTACGTCGCCAACGGCATGACCGCCTACCTGATCCCCCACTACGACCGCGACGACGAGGAAGACTGCCGCGAGCTGGCCGAGAAGATCAATAAGATCAACAAGGACATCCAGGTCGTCGACACCTGGGAGCAGGTCCTCGATGGCATCCAGCGAGGCCGGAAGTTCCCCGCCGGGACCTACGCCCGCAACCTCCGCAAGCGCGCCGACCAGCTCAAGGCCGAAGAGAAACGCAAACACGATGAGGAACATCGTCGCAAACACGATGACGATGATGACGACTGATCCGGCTGGAGGCAGCCGCCGCCATGAAAGTCAGTGCGAAAAATGTGGAAGCCCTGGCCGCCCGGGCCGAGCGGGACAACTGGCTACTGCGCAGCCACCTGAAATGGCAGGACGAGCTGGACGAGCCGGAGCTGGACCAACTGGTCTTTGACACGACCCGGCGCGTCTGGGAGGACATGGACTGCACCCGGTGCGCCAACTGCTGCCGGGACCTCCAGCCGACCGTGACGGAGGAGGAAGCGGGCCGCCTGGCCGGCGCCGTCGGGATGTCCGTCGAGGACTTCCGGGCGGCGTACCTGGAGGAGCTCACCGCGGAGGACTACGAGGACGAGGATCTGGAGGATGGCGCGGAGAAACCTCGTTGGCGGGTCAAGGGCAAGCCGTGCCCGTTCCTGCGTGACAACCGCTGCACCGTGTACGAGCACCGGCCCTCGCCGTGCCGCGGCTACCCTTACCTGTACGAGCCGGCCTTTTCCTTTCGGACCTGGGGGATGATCGAGCGCACGTTCACCTGCCCGGTGGTGTATCGGGTATTGGAGGAACTGAAGAAGGAGTTCCCCGACTACCGGCGCAGTGCCGAAGACATGGAATTGTGACCTTCAGGTGCAGACCGGGTGGCCGAGGTGGTGGCAGACGGACTCGACCTTCTGCTGCAGGCCGTGCTCGCGCTGGGCGCGCCAGTCCAGATCGATGCGCCCGGCCAGGCGGTGGCTGTCACGCTGGAGGTCGTGAAGGCACTGCCTGATGACCTCGAAGACCTTGTCGGCGTCCCCCTCGACGGTCGTGCCCATCGGCCCGAGCTTGTACGGCAGTCCCGACTGATGGATGATCTCCACCACCCGGGAGACGTACTGCCCGACGCTCTCGCCCTTGTCCGTCGGATACAACGAGAATTCCACCAGAAGGCTCATCGCCAGGCTCCTTTGCCCATTTGGCTTTCGAACGAAAACCCCCGCACCCCGAACCGGCCCGCACCGGGGGTGCCACGGGCTGCTTGCAGCCCGTGCCCAACCCACGAACACAGGCTGCAAGCAGCCTGTGGCACCCTTGCCCGCTCGGCCCGGCCCCTCTACGGCATCTCGAACGGGTGCCCTGGGTGGCGGACGGTCAGCACCGGACACGGGCTCTTCCGGGAGACCTTCTCCGCCACCGAGCCCATCAGCACGTGCTTGAGGCCCGTCCGGCCATGGGTGCCCAGCACGATCATGTCCATGCCCTGCTGGCGGGCGAAGCGGATGATCTCGACGAACGGCCGGCCGGAGAGGACCTTGGTCTTGACCCGCACCTCGTCAGGGATCTTGTCGGCGATGAACTCATCGAGCTGCTTCCGCCCGGCCGCCAGCAGCTCGTCGACGGGCGGGCCGGCGGGGATGGTGGTCACCTCCATGCTCAGCCAGTACTGATAGCTGTCGTCGATCACGTGCAGGCAGGTCAGCTCGGCCGCGCACCGCTGGGCCAGGGAGGCGGCGTAGTCCAACGCGTAGGCCGAAAGGTCTGAAAAGTCCGTCGCGTAGAGGATCCGCTTGATTTCCTTCATCGTCCTGGGCTCCTGACAGTCCGCGGCCGCCCGTGGAACGGGGCGCCGCCGCCGGCCCGGCGGGGGCGAGGCGGACTCCATGCATACAACAATCGCCTCAAACAGCAACTGTTCTGTCGCCCGATTTGCGCCGGCCCTGCCTCCGTGCGGGCGGGGCGGCCCGGGCCGCTCAGCATTCCCAGGGCTCCGGGCCGTCGCGCAAGGCCTTCGGCGGGCCGAGGATCTCCGCGAAGATCACCGCCCGCACCAGCTCCTGGCGGCTTTGCAGATCCACACGGTGCACGATCTCCTCGATCACCGTCTCCGTGCCGGCGGCGGGTTCGAGCCGGCCCGGGGTCTCGGACGGGGACAGCGGCTCGACCACGGCCTCGGAAACGGCGATCGGCTCGAGCACGGGCTGGGACATCAGCGCCCCGGGATGGACCTCGGTAATCGTGCCCGGCGCTACGGCCACGGTCCCGTGCCCGCCGGCCGCGTGGCGGCGCGGCGCCGGCGGCGGGGTCGCTGGAACGGGCCGGGCCTGCCGCACCGGCACGGCCGGTCTGCGCGTCTCCCGCGGCCGGGCCGGCGGGCCCTGCTGCAACGTCGACCGGTACGGGGCTTGGCCCTGCCGCTGCTCCTTCTCGGTCTTCTCGGCCTTTTGGGCCCTTTCGGCTACCTTCCGGGCAATGTAGGACAGCACGGTCAGGATCACCAGCGCGGCCAACCAGACCCAGTTGGCCGCGGGCCAGCGTTCCTTCTGCGCCAGCAGGATACTCACCAGCGGATCCATGGCTCGTTCTCCGGCGGTCAGCCCTTGCCGCCGCCCTTGCCTTCGCCCTTGCCTTCGCCGGTGGCCGGGCCGGCGATGCTGTTCCGCATGCCCGTGTCGGCCTGGATGTTCCGCATGCGGTAGTAGTCCATGATCCCAAGGTGGCCCAAGCGGAACGCCTCGGCCATCGCCTTGGGGACTTCCGCCTCGGCCAGGACGACCTGGGCGCGGTTCTCGCGGACCAGCGCCTGCATCTCCTGCTCGCGGGCCATGGCCATCGCGCGGCGTTTCTCCGCCTCGGCCTGGAAGCGGCGCTTGTCCGCCTCCGCCTGGTCGGCCTGGAGCTTGGCGCCGACGTTCTCGCCCACGTCCACGTCGGCGATGTCGATGGAGAGGATCTCGAAGGCGGTGCCGGCGTCCAAGCCCTTCTCCAGCACGCGCTTGGAGATATGGTCGGGGTGTTCCAGCACGACCTTGTAGGAATCGGACGATCCGATGGTCGTCACGATGCCTTCGCCCACGCGGGCGATGATGGTCTCTTCGGTCGCCCCACCGACCAGCCGGTCGATGTTCGCCCGGACCGTCACGCGGGCCTTGGCCTTGACCTGGATGCCGTCCTTGGCCACCGCGTCCACCGTGGTCTTGCCGCCGGTGGGGCTGGGGCAGTCGATCACCTTCGGGTTGACCGACGTCTGCACCGCGTCCAGGATGTCACGGCCCGCCAGGTCGATGGCGGTGGCGATCTTCCAGGTCAGGGCGATATTCGCCCGGTTGGCCGCGATCAGCGCCCGGACCACGTTCACCGGCCTGCCGCCGGCGAGGTAGTGGCTTTCCAACTCCTCGGTGGTCAGGTCCAGCCCGGCGCGGACCGCCTGGATCCGGCTGACGACGATCGTCCGCGGGTCCACCTTCCGAAGCCGCATGCCGATCAGGTCGCGGAACCCCACCCCCGCCCTCGCCGCCAACGCCTGAATCCACAGCCCGAACACCGGACCGATCAGGAACAGAAACACCACTCCCACCACGATGCACGCGCCGAGCAGGGCCCATCCGCCCGGGCCCGGCGACCACGCCAGAAAGCCTTCCATCGTCCTTCTCCTTTCCGAGGCCGCCCCCTGCGGCCCCACAACCTCAGGGCGCCGGCTCCACCGGACGGACCACCACGTTCATCCCCGACCGGCGAACCACGCGCACTTTCACGCCCTTCTCGATCATGTTGCCCTCGGCCAGCGCGATCACGCGCTTGCCGTCCACCCGGACCGCGCCCGTGGGCCGCAGCACGGTCTCCGTGGTGCCTTCCCGGCCCACCATCGCGTCCTCCAAAGCGGCCTCCGGAACGGCCTCGGCGGCGCCCGGGCGGGCCTTGCCCAACACCAGCTTCCGCCCCGCCGCCGTCTCGCGCAGCACGCGCACGCTGAACCACAGGTAGGCCGGTATCGCCGG
>DASRZG010000633.1:0-9957 GCA_035686585.1 Phycisphaerae bacterium | reverse complement strand
AGGTCCCCGAGGGCGGCTCGCACGTGGCCGAGGTGATCGTCGAGCTCATCCCGGCCGAGAAACGCGCCGTCCGCTCTGAGGACGCCGTCACGCAATGGCGCGAGAATACCGGGCCCATCCCCGAGGCCCTGACGCTGACCTTCGGCGCCTACCGCCACGGGCCCGGCGGCGCCCCGCTGGAAATCCGCCTGCTGGGCGACTCCACCGACGCCCTCAAGCCCGCCGCCGAACTCCTGAAGACCGAGCTGGCCGGCTTCCGCGGCGTCACCGACATCGAGGACGACGCCCTCCCGGGCAACATGGAGATGCGCGTCCGGCTCAAGGACGAGGGGCACTCCCTCGGCATCAACCTGGCCACCCTCGCCGCCCAGCTCCGCAACGCCTTCTACGGCTACGAAACCCTCAAGCTCCAGCGCGGGCGGGACGAGGTCAAGGTCCGCGTCAGCTATCCCGCCTCCCGACGCCGCAGCCTTGGCCAGGTTGAGGACATGCGCATCCGCACCGCCGCCGGCGACGAAGTCCCCTTCCTCCAGGTCGCCGACGTCCGGCTCCAGCGCGGATACACCACCCTCCGCCGCGTCGGCAGGGACAGCGTCATCACCGTCTCCGCCGACGTCGACGAGAGCGTCGCCAACGCCGAGGAAGTCCTCGAGGAGCTCTCCGGCAGGGGCTTCTTCGACGGGCTGGCCGCGGCGTTCCCCGGCATGAAGATCAGCCTCCAGGGCCAGCGCAAGCAGTGGTCCGAGTCCCTCGGGTCGCTGAAGGTTTTCTATCCCGTCGCCCTGCTGGCGATCTTCACCATCCTGGCCGGGATGTTCAAAAGCTATCTCCAGCCGATCATCGTGATGGTGGCGATCCCCTTCGGGCTGGTCGGGGCGCTGATCGGGCTGCGGCTGATGGGGTATAACATCTCTATCATGAGCCTGCTGGGAATGGTGGCGCTGACCGGCATCGTCGTCAACGATTCGCTGGTGCTGATCGACTACCTCAACGGCCGCGTTCGGGACGGGATGAAGATCCACGCCGCGGCCGAGGCGGCGGCGCTGCGGCGGTTCCGGCCCATCGTCCTGACCACCGCCACCACCGTCGCCGGCATGATGCCGATCCTGCTGGAGCGGAGCTTCCAGGCCCAGTTCCTCAAGCCGATGGTGGCCGCGGTGGTCTTCGGGCTGTCCCTGGCGACGGTGCTGACGCTGCTGGTGGTGCCCTGCCTGTACCTGATCGGCAACGACGCCGCCCGCGCCCTGCGATGGATCCGCACCGGGCGCTGGCCCAGCCCCGAAGAGGCCTCCGCCCGCGCCCGCCGCGCCCGCCGAACCGCCCAAGGAGAACGCCCCCGTGAAGAGCCCGCTGGTGCTGGGGCCGATGACCGCCCGGTCACGGCTTGAGGTTACCGAGATCGCCGTTCGCTCGCCGCGCCTGCCGAGGGCGTTCGACGGGTTCCGCGTGGGCCTGCTCACCGACCTGCACTACGGGCCCTTCGTCCGCGCCGGCTTCGTCCGGCGGGTCGTCGACCGCCTTCTGGGGTTGGGGGCGGACCTGGCCGTGCTCGGTGGCGACATGGTCGATCGTCCGAGCCCGGCCGCGGCGGAGCTGGCCGCGATGCTCGCCCCCCTGGCCGCGCGGGTTCCCACCTTCGCGGTCCTCGGCAGCCACGACTACGCCGGCGGCGGGGCCGGGCGGTACTGTTGCCACATGCGGTCGGCCGGGATCGAGGTGCTGGTCAACGCCAGCCGCCTGCTGACGCGCGACGGCGGGACGGAGCGGATCGCCCTCCTCGGCCTGGACGACTATCACCAGGGCCGGCCCAACGCCCGCGCCGCTTTCGCCGGCGTGCCGGAGGGGCTGTTCACGCTGTTGGCGGGGCACTGCCCGGACCTGCTCGATGGCCTCGGCGGGGCCGGACGGGTGGACCTGGCCTTGTGCGGGCACACCCACGGCGGCCAGATCGCCTTCTTCGGCTGGGCCCCGCTGACCTTCACCCGCAACGGCCGGTACCGCCGCGGCCTGGTGGACGGCCCCGGCTTCCCCGCCTACATCTCCCGCGGCCTCGGCATGACCGGCCTGCCCATCCGCTGGGGCGCTTCCCCCGAACTGCCTGTGATCACGCTGCGGAGGTCCGACTAGACGCACGGCGGGTGTCATGGCCACGCGTTGTCTGCGTGACCATGCGGGAGGCCACCGTGGGGCGTTGGCATGGTCAGGCGGAAGACGCCTGACCATGTCGAAGACCCCGTTGGGGGCACGCCGGCAGGCAGCGCCGGGCCGGTTCGGGATCCCCGTTGGCGGGTGCCATGGTCACGCGTTGTTTGCGTGACCATGCGGGAGGCCACAGGGGGGCGTTGGCATGGTCAGGCGGAAGACGCCTGACCATGTCGAAGACCCCGTTGGGGGCCCCCCGGCAGGGGAGCGCGTCGCCCCCGCACATTGTGCCCAGGCACAACCGCGCGCGTTCCCCGCGGCGCCTTCCGGCGGGACCCGAAGGGGCGGTCCGGCGCAAGCGAAGGCACAGTGTCCGGCGGCGGACGCGCTCCCCTGCGGGTCGCGGCTAAACGGGTACTGAGTCGACCTGATGCTGGCCGGGCACACCCACGGCGGGAAGATCAACCTCCCCCTGATCGGCAGCCCTATCCTGCCGATCCGGCATCGCCAATACGCCGCCGGCCTGGCCCAGGGCCCACATTGCCCCGTCTACACCTCCCGCGGCGTGGGAACCACCAACCCCCCCATCCGCTTCCGCTGCCGCCCGGAGCTGCCGGTCATCACGCTGCGGAGGTCCGGGCAGCCATAGGACGGCCAACCGCGGGTGCCACCCTCAAGCCTCTGTTTGGCCCCTTCGGGGCGAAGCTTGGGGGTGCGGTAGGTGGCGGGAGCTTCGTTGAGGAACGATCCGCGTCCCCGAGTTCACCCCCAATTCCGCACCCCCAAGGCTGCTCCGCCTGGGCCGGACGACGGCCCCGACGGAGCAGCCTTGAGGGTGGCACCCGCGGGGGCCGACGGGCGGGTGAAACCCAGGGGTGCCACGGACTGCTTGTCAGTCCGTGCTTTGCCCTGCCGGGGACGAACACAGGCTGCAAGCAGCCTGTGGCACCCACCTCCCGGCCCGGAGGCCGGCAGGGGCGTCAGAACGGCAGCGCAGGCCCCCCTGGCGGCCCGATGGGCGGGCCGGGGATGGGCAGGCCGCCCGGGAAGATCATCTCCTCCCGGCGCGAGCCGGGCAGGTCGGGGATCGTGAGGGGCTTGAGGTCCTTGTAGGGCTCGGACGTGCGGTTCTCCTCCCACCAGGCCTTGAACTTGGCGATGGCGTCCTTCCTGTCCTGATCGCCGGTGAAGCCGTAGATGTCCCTCTCCCCGAATTGCTCCTCGGGGCTGACGAACCCGTACTTGGCCGGCTTCTGGTCCGTCAGCCTCAGCAGGCACATGAGCACGGTGTCGGAAGCGGTCATACTGAAGGCGTTCGGCCCCGATCCCCAGGTCATCCGTCCGCCGGGGTTCACATCGAGAAGCCCGATCAGTTCGGGGATGGCGCGTTTCTCTTTCGTCAGGGCGACCAGCTCGGCCAGATCGTTCCGGCCGCTGCTCCAGGCATACCTGTCTCTCATCAAGGCCAGCAAGGCCGGCACCGCCCGCTTGGGGCGGATCTCTTTCAAGGCCGCCATGGCCTGCGCGCGCGGGTTCCCTCCACCGGAGCTGAGGTAGGGGGGGTACGGGTCGTAGGAGCCCCTGTTGCGAACGAGAACGCTCACGAGGGCGTCGACGACCGCGTCGGACTTGTACTCCCCGTTCCCGGCGGCGGTGGCGGCGGCCGCCTGGACCTTCTCGCTGCCGTCGGCCAGGCGGATCACGAGGACCGGCTCGGCAAGGGCCTGGGGGTCGTCCTGCCCCGCCAGCCGCTTGAGGGCCTCCACCCGCTCCTCGGCCACCGGCGAGAAGGCGCCCGCGAAGATGCCGGGATGGTTCTGACGGAACTGGTCGAGCTTGGCCCGCTGGGCTTCATCGAGCGCCAAGGCCGCATGCCGGCACGAAGCCTCCGCGGCCATCGCCTTCATGGCGGCGGCGGCACGCTTCCGCACCTCGGGGTCCTTGTCGGCGGTATGCTCTGCCACGGCCTCCAGGTACGCCCGGTGGGTCGCCGCCACCGCCGCCTGGGCGTCCTCGCGGGTCTTGTAGTCGTCTGATGCCAGACCCTGGATCAGCTTCTCGGCGATGCCGACGATTTCCGCCTTCTGCCTGTTGCCGAAGGCGCTCTCTCCGGCCTCATCGCTTGCGGCGGCTGTGGCTGGGGTGGTGGTCGGGAGCGACTGAGCCGCCGACAGGGACGCCCAGCCAAAGACGGCGGCCGCGAGTGGCAGGTACCTCATCATTCACCCCTTTCTTCTCCCACGGTTGGCCTCAGGCATGCATGCCGCCAGTATACATCCCCACCGGCCGGGGCGAAACCTCGGCATGCCGCTCAAAGCCCGCCCATCCTCGCCAGGTGCGCCCCGCAGCCGCGGCGGCAGTCGGTGCTGCCGAAGCCGGGGGCGAGGACCTGCCCGCCGCCGGCGACGGCCTCGGCCGACAGGTCGCACTCGGTGCGATCGCACCAGGCGGCGACGGCTACTACCTTGGCCTCGCGGCGGGCGAGGAGGTAGTCGATGTGCCAGTGCCTGCGCTTCCGCCGTCGCAGGTGGCGGGCGACGCGGGCGGGCAGGGCTCGCCGGGCGGAGCCGCAGTAGACGTAGCTCCCCGCCGGCAGCGAAACCATCCCCAGCCGCCCGACGCGCACCCGGACCGCCTCCGACAGGCGGATCGTCAACCGATACGCGCCCCATGCGGGCAGCTCCGACACGTTGATCCGATTCCGACCCACCGTCCACGCCTCGCGCCATGATGCGCACCGACCCCCACGCCCACGCACTGCGCTGCGTGGGAGAAGCCCGGGCGCTTCGCTCCTCGATTCCATCTGCTATAGTATCCCCCACGCATCACGCCATCGGAAGGCGACAGAGACGGGAGACGCCCATGCGCAGCGACATCATCAAGAAAGGCCCGGAGCGGGGCCCGCACCGCAGCCTGCTGAAGGCCACCGGCATGACCGACGCGGACATCCGCAAGCCGTTCATCGCCGTGTGCAACAGCTACACCGACATCATCCCCGGCCACGTGCACCTGGACGCGGTCGGGGAGTACGTCAAGCGGGCCGTCCGGGCGGCGGGGGCGACGCCGATCGTGTTCAACACCATCGGCATCTGCGACGGCATCGCCATGGGCCACACCGGCATGAAGTACTCCCTCGCCAGCAGGGAGCTGATCGCCGACTGCGTCGAGAGCATGTGCCAGGCCCACGCCTTCGACGCGATGATCTGCATCCCCAACTGCGACAAGATCATCCCCGGCATGCTGATGGCGGCGCTGCGGGTGAACATCCCGACCGTGTTCGTCTCCGGCGGGCCGATGGAGGCGGGACGCGTCGCGGGGCAGGACGTGGACCTGATCGACCAGTTCTATGCCGTCGCCCAGCAGACCGTCGGCAAGATGACCGCCCGCGAGGTGGCGCGGTACGAGAACAACACCTGCCCGACCTGCGGCTCGTGCAGCGGGCTGTTCACCGCCAACAGCATGAACTGCCTGTGCGAGGCGATCGGCATGGCCCTGCCGGGCAACGGCACCTGCCTGGCGACCAGCCCGGCCCGGATGGGGATCTACGCGGCGGCGGCCGGGAGGATCGTGGCGATGGCCAGGCAGTGGATACGCGGCGGGTGCAAGCGGAGCTACCCGCTGCTGCCGCGTAAGATCATGGGCCGCAAGGCCTTCGTCAACGCCTTCACGCTGGATATGGCCATGGGCGGTTCGAGCAACACGGTCTTGCACCTGCTGGCGATGGCCGACGAGGCCGGGGTGACGTTCTCCCTCGACGACATCGACCGCATCTCGAAGCGCACGCCGAACATCTGCCGCGTCGCCCCCTCCGAGACGCCCGAGGGTAAGATCTATCACATGCAGGACTTGCACAAGGCCGGCGGCATCCACACCATCCTGGGCCAGCTCTTCCAGGACCGCCCCCGCCTCGTCAACGGTGACGCGATGTGTGTGAATGGCCTGACGATGGCGCAGAGCCTCGCCAGGTACTCCCTGCGATCGAGCCGATGCCTGCCGGGCGCGAAGCGCATGTACCGCCAGGGCGGCCAGGCCACGGGGCGATCGCTGGAGGAGGTCCGCGCCATGCTCCGCGGGGCCAGGCCGAAGAAGCTGCCCGTCAGGAACCCCGAGAGGATCGACGCGATGGACGTGATCCGGCCCGTCGAGAAGGCCTTTACGGCCAAGGGCGGGCTGGTGGTGCTCCACGGCAACATCGCCCGGGACGGGGCGATCGTCAAGCAGTCGGGCCTGGACCCGTCGATGCTGAGGTTCACCGGTAGGGCGGTGATCTGCGAGAGCCAGGAGGACGCCTGCCGCGTGATCCTGGCCGGGAAGGTCAAGGGGGGCGACGTGGTGGTGATCCGCAACGAAGGCCCCCGCGGCGGGCCCGGCATGCAGGAGATGCTCGCCCCGACCAGCTACATCCGGGGCATGGGCCTGTACGACAAGTGTTTCCTGATCACCGACGGTCGTTTCAGCGGCGGCACCAGCGGCCCGGCGATCGGCCACATCGCCCCCGAGGCCGCCGCCGGCGGCGAGATCGGCCTGCTGAAAGACGGCGACGTGATCGAGATCGACATCCCGGCCGGTGCGATCAACGCGAAGGTCTCCAAGGCCGAGTTCGCCCGCCGCCGCAAGGCCTACAGACCCCGCCCGCCGCAGATCACCCACGGCGCCCTCGTCCGCTACGCCGCCCACGCCACCAGCGCCGACACCGGCGCCGTACTGGATTGGCCCGGCAAGCCCCAGCCGAGGTAGGCGTCCGCCATGGGAAGAATCGTTGCCATCGGAGGGGGGCGGATCGGGCGGGGGACGGAAGCGATCGATCGGGAGATCATCGCCCTGACGGGAAAGAAGAGGCCCCGCGCGATGTTCGTGCCGACGGCCTCGCGGGATAACGTCGGCTATGGGCGGCGGTTCGCCCGCGTGTACGGGCGGCTGGGGTGCTCCTGCGACGTGCTGTACCTGCTGGGCCGGCAGCCCTCGCGGCGCGAGATCCGCGGGCAGATCGCCGACGCGGACATCATCTACGTCGGCGGGGGCAACACGCTGCTGATGATGCGGCGGTGGCGGTTCCTGGGCGTCGACGCCGCCCTTCGCAAGGCGCACGCCCGCGGGGCCGTGCTGTGCGGGGCCAGCGCCGGGGCGATCTGCTGGTTCGACAACGGTCACAGCGACTCCATGCGAGGCTACGGGCACGACCCGTTCGACTACATCCGCGTCGCCGGCCTGGGGCTGGTCAAGGGCACCGTCTGCCCGCACTTCCACCACGATGACCGCGAGAAAGACTTCCTCGCAATGATCGCTCGCATGGGCGGCTTCGGCATCGGCATCGACGACCGCTGCGCCCTGGAGGTGGTCGACGGCCGATACCGCGTCCTTTCGGCCGGCGGGAGGGCAAAGGCCTGGACCGTCCGGCGGCATCGAGGCAGGGTCGCCGTCGCGGAGATCCCCCGCCGCAAAGCATTCCGGCCTGTGGCGGAACTGTACGAGTAGTCCGGCCCCGGCCGCGCCACCGGTGCCAACGTCGATCTGCACGCCCTGGAGGGCGTGAGGCACGGCTTCGGGTACGGCGTCAAGACCGACGCGCAGAGAGAATCCGTCGAGCGGGCGGCGGAATTCCTTCAAAACCAGTTGGCCGGCCCGGCGCCGGGATAGGCGAATCCCGGGTGCCACGGCTGCGTAGTTCGCAGCCGTGCCCCTGCACATTCCGGAATCCAACCACATGGAGTCAAGCACGGCTGCAGAAAACGCAACCGTGGCACCCTGTCCGAGACGACGGGAGCAGACACGTTGAGCAAACAGATCTTCTTGAATGCCATCCGGCGACGCAACGACATGGCCCAGGCCGTGTTCGGAACGGGCACCTCCATCGTCTGCCAGGAGCTGATGGACCGGGTCGGCGCGCACTTTCCCGACGCCCATCTCGATGCCGAAAAGATGGCCCGGCTCGCCCTGGCGGGCCATATCGAGCTGGGGATGGACGTCGTCATGCCGCTGTTCTCCGTCTGCCACGAAGCCGCCGCCATGGGCTGCCGCGTCAACTGGGGCCACGACAACGCCATGCCCGAGGCCGGCCCGCCCATCTTCCGATCGGCCGATGACATCCGCATCCCCGACGACCTCCTCGACCACCCCGGCTGCCGCGTGCCGCTGGCGGCGATCGAATGGCTCGCACGCCGGGTCGGCGACGACGCGGCCGTGTGCGGCAAGGTCTTCGGGCCCTGGACGCAAGCGTATCACTACTTCGGCGTCGAGAACTTCCTGATCGGCACGATCGACGACCCCGCCGGCACGGCCCGGATCATGCGGGCGCTGCTGCCGGTGACGCTCGCCTTCGCCCGTGCCCAGATCGACGCCGGGGCCGACTGCCTCCTGCTGGCCGACCACGCCACCCGCGACCTGTGCTCCCCGGCTGCGTATCGCGACTTCCTCATGACGATCCACGCCGAGATCGCCCGCGCCCTCGACGTGCCGGTCATCCTGCACATCTGCGGCAACACCTCCGACCGCATCGGCATGATCGCCCAGACCGGGATGGCGTGCCTCCACTGGGACACCAAGACCGGCTCGCCGGCTCATGTCCGGGAGCTGGCGGGGGAGGAGTTGGCCCTGATGGGCGGGGTCAGCAATCGCAAGCTGCTGACCGGCACCCCCGAAGACATCGCCGCCGACACCATCGCCGCCCGCCGAGCCTGCATCGATGTGGTCGGGCCCGAATGCGCCATCCCCCTCGCCACGCCGCTTGCCAATCTCAAGGCCATCGCCGCCATCGGTCGCGGGCCCGACGAGGGGAAGTGACGCACATTCCGCCCGGCCTCAGCCGAATGCCTCAACCCGTCCGCCGGCAGTCCCGGTGGGGGGGGGTGTTTACAAAAACGCGGAATGTAAACACCCCATGATCACAGATAACCACTGTATTCATAAGTGCTTCTTTAAGTCTTCCGGCTGTTGCCCCGGGGGGCGTGTAAACAGGGCACGCACCCTTGGCCGCGCCGGGGCAGTTTTCCTCGGTACGGGGGGGGGTGTTTACAAGAACGCGGAATGTAAACACCCCACGTACACACATAACAATATTAATTATAAGTACTTCTGTAATCATCCCGGCTGTTGACCTGGGGGGCGTGTAAACAGGGGAGGCACCCTTGGCTGAGGCTTGGCAGAGGGGCCTATGCATCATTCAAGGGCCCACCGCCGCTCTGCCGGCCACGCAGGTTTTTCCCTCATCGAGCTGTTTTTCTGGTTGCGGCGTAACAGTGTTATGTTACGATATCCCTGATGGCAGGCCGTCTGGCAGGCCCTGCCCACAGGGCGCGCCCACAGGGCAGGCATGAGCGATCCGGACTACATCTCGAAGGCCGAGCTGCTCCGGCGGACGGGGATTTCCTACGGGCAGTTCTACCGCTGGAAGCGGATGGGGCTGATCCCCGAGTCGTGGTTCCACCGCCGCAGCACCTTCACCGGGCAGGCGACGTTCCTGCCGGCCGAGAAGGTCCTCGGCCGGATCGAGCGGATCCTCGCCCTCAAGGACGACCACGGCCTCGACGAGATCGCCGAGATGCTCTCGCCGGACATCGCCCGCAAAAGCTACACCGCCCAGGAGCTGGCGGCGATGGACTGGATCGGCGAGCGGGCCCGAACGCTTTACACGGCGCTCGTCCCCGCCGACCGGCCCCACACGTTCGAGGACGTCCTCTGCCTGACCGTCATCGAGAAGCTGCTTGCCGGCGGGGCCCTGACGGACGAGCAGGTGACCCTGGCGGCCCGCACCGTTCGGGCCCGGCTCGCCGAGTTGGGCGGCGGCGGGGACCGGATGCTGGTGTTGGCGTCGCGCGA